>CAZHWK010000032.1:0-6991 GCA_964536405.1 uncultured Oscillospiraceae bacterium | reverse complement strand
CTTCCAGGGGGTGACATAGGCCGTGTCGTCCAGTGTGTCGCCGGGGAAGACTCGGTCCAAAGCGGCGCACATCCGGCGCAGCCCCTCTTCCAGCATGGAACGGGGGCAGGCCACATTGATGCGCAGACGTGTTTCACCGCCGGGACCAAAAATGGGGGCTCCCTCCGTGCCGCTTTCAATCAAAATATCGGCGGTCTTGACTAGGAAGCTATCCACATCGGCCTTGGCAGCCCCCTTTAAATAGGGAGCAATATCCACCCAGGCAAAATAGGTTCCTTCGGGAAGGGCCATCTGAGCCTTGGGCAGGTGCTTGGCCAGGTACTCCTTGGTAAAGACCAGATTGTCGTGGAGATAGGCATTGAGCTGGTCAAGCCAGGGCTCGCCGGTGGCATAGGCCGCCTGAATGGCGGTAATGGAGAGAGGGTTAGGGTACATGACCCCGTAATCCCCTTGAACCAACTTACCCCACAGCTTTTGCAGGTGGGGGTCATGGATAACAATGTTAGAATAGGCCATCCCGGCCAGGTTAAAGGTCTTGGACACCGAGGCACAGGTGATAATTTCATTTTTATGCTCGGGAAAGAGCTTGGCCAGAGGGGTGTGGGTCACACCGGGCGATACAATATCGTGATGAATTTCGTCCGCCACGATGCGTACCCCGTTTTGGAAGCAAAGCTCGGCCATTTTGCGCAATTCGGCCTCGGTCCAAACCCGGCCGGTGGGGTTATGGGGGGAGCAAAGGAGGAACAGGGTGGTTTTAGGGTCCTGTACCTTCTTTTCAAAGTCCGCAAAGTCAATTTCATAGTTTCCGTCTTTCCAAACAAGACGGTTTTCCACAGCGGTGCGGTGGGTCGATTCAACCTTCTTGTAGAAGGGGCGGTAGATGGGGGGCTGAAGAAGAACCTGGTCCCCTTCATGGGTCATAATCTGGATGAGATAGTTGATGGCAGGGACGATGCCGTTGCAGTAAAAGATGTCCTTGGAGTTGACGTACCAGCCGAAGCGATGCTGGAACCAGCCGCAAATGCTGCGGAAAAACTCCCCGGTCAGGTTTACGCTGTACCCGAAAATCTGACGGTCCACACGCTCGTGCAGCGCTTCTACCACCCCGTCAGGACAGGGAAAGTCCATGTCCGCAACCCAGAACGGCAGGGTGGACAGACCGGCGTTGGGGTTTTGCACGGGCATAAACTCCCATTTGCCACAGTTTGTGCCATGGCGATCTACCAATGTATCGAAATCATAGGCCATGCGAATTCCTCCTTTTAATAGTTTATTAGATAAACTGTTTGGAATATAAACAATATGCACCTAAATGTCCAAGATGTCAACCTGAAAAGAGAATAGCTTAGAATCTTTGACACTTTTCACAAAATAGATCCATAATATTTGGGTGAGATAGCAAAAGCAATCTCATCGGCAACACTTCAAATAGACAAAACTTTTTATTTTTTCTTATAGAATACACCACCACTGCTTGACTGCCTTTTTTCCTTGGTGACAATCTGATGGAAACACAACGTCCCCTTCTATACCCCCTCAGGCAGCAAACGTACAATCAAATTGATGCTTACGCAGCCAGAAATATCCCCCCATAGTAAAAATCTTAATGAGCCCTTTGTCTAAAGAATACAGAAAAACAGTTCTACGAATCATTGGTGCACTTCAAATGACTTGCAATTATCAAAGCAAGCACAGCTTCATTCAAAGGTTCAAATTAGGACTTGAGATAAGAACCGAATTGCAAAATTAAAAAGACCACAGTCTTGAGAAACAACTCAATGACCGTGGTCAGATTTTTATGCTAAATATCACTCCCGCTGAAATCGCCAGGGATTTGCACCAGTGCTGGCAGGCCGGGGCCTCGGTCTGCCAGATACACATGCGAAATGACGAGGGCAATGGCACTATGGACGTGGAAAAATTCCGGTAAACTGGTCGTCATATTCGCACCCATGAGGACACTGACGTTGTCATTAACATGACCACATCCAGCAAAATTTCGGCCGCCGACGAAACCTGAGTGGAACATCTTCAGTAGCTCCGTCCTAACCTTGCACCTTTGACTGCGACTCCATGAGCTGGCAGCACAGCACCCTTTTTTTAAGTTCCCTCAAGTTTTTGGAAAGCCTGGGCACCAACATGCAGCAGCAGGGTGTGAAGCCTGAAATTAAGGACCTTGACCCCGACGTAATTGATAACACCGCTTATTGCATCAAAAAGGGCGTACTCAAGCCCCCTATCCACTTCCAAAGTATCCTTATAAAATCCCCCCTGATGTAAACACACAAGTTACATCAAGGGGGATTTATTTTACACTTTTCGGCGTTGTTTAACGGGTGGTCGCACTCTTTTATTTACCATTGTTTCCTTTTTATCCACGACGAATCGTTCAGAAGTCTGCAACGGATCACCAAATCACAGTTCCCATTTACTGCGTCCACTCATTGAGTTTCGCATACTGGGTCTTTCCCGACTCGCTTTTCGGGATTTCCTCCAGCACCCGGACCTCAAACCCCTTCTGGGGCAGTCGAGTACGGCCAGCCAAAAAGGCCAGCACGGCCCCAGGAAGAGCTTCCTCCCGGCTGTCGGTAAATACACTCATGCAGTCGTCTCGGCCCACGCAGACAAAGCCAACCCCCGGAAATTCCGCCATCAGCATCCCTTCGGTCTGATCCAGGCTCACACGGTTTCCAAACAGCTTGATAAACCGCTTTTTTCGCCCCTCAATGTAATAAAAATCATCCTCATCCCGCCGGGCCAAGTCCCCGGTGTGCAAAACTCCCTGCCAGTCGTCACCTAGGGCCAGTTCCTCGGCCCGCTGGGCATAGCCCATGGCCACGTTGGGGCCCTCATAGATAAGCTCCCCTACCGTCCCCGTTTCCAAAATCTCGGCTCCGGCATCATCCACCAGGCGGAAGGTACCGCCGGGAATGGGCACCCCCATGCTCCCCGCCTTCTCAACCGCCCGCTCGGCAGGCAGGTAGCCCATGCGTGGCCCGGCCTCGGTCTGGCCGTACATGACAAAAAAGCGCCGCCCGGTTTCCTCGGCCCACCGGGCAAACTCCCGATGAAGCTCCAGGGACAGTTTTCCCCCCGCCTGTGTGAGGGTTTTCAGGGCAGGCAACTCCATTTCCATCAGTCCCAGCCGACGGAACATCTGGTAGGTATAGGGCACCCCGGCCAGCGAGGTGACCTTCTCCCGGCCCACAAAGTCCCAAAATTCCCGTTCCATCACGCTTCGTTTGGTCAGACGGGGGGCGGCCCCCACCAGCAGGTGGCTGTTTAGAATGGACATCCCGTAGGAATAGCTCATGGGCAGATTGGTCACCGGCCGCTCCTCTTCGTTCAGGCCCAGATATTCCACAATGGACCTGGCGTTAGAAAGCAGGTTTTCCCCGCTCAGCCGCACCAGTTTGGGGCTTCCCGTACTGCCCGAAGTGGCCAGAAGCAGGGCCAAATCGGGGTGGAGCCTTGGCCCATTACCATAGCCCATATCCACCAGTTCACAGCCCATTTCTCCCCATACGGGCACCCCTTCCTTGGGTAGGCTCCCCATAGGGCCGCAGAGGAAGGCAGGCTCATAGAGCGTCACCAATTCCCCCAGCAAGGCGGCATCCATATGGGCGTCCAGCAACAAGGGGACCACCCCGGTACGCAGGCAGGACAGATAGGCCAGCAAAATGCCGGGACTGTTCTCACACAGAAGGAAAATCAGCTTTTTTCCGCCCACCGCCCCATAAAAGCGGGGAGCAAAGGCATCCAGGTCGGCCACCGTCAGCTCCATCCCGCTTTCATCCACCACCAGCAGGCGGCCCGGTTCCCCCTGCACAAAGTTCAAACCGTTCACCCTACTCCCTCCTTATCCAATCATCCGGCTCAAGCCCCCGATGAGGTCCTTGCCGTCCCAAATGGTATCCATCTCCAAGGCTTGGCCGGGCAAAACCACCCGGTCCACGCCAGCGGCATGGCGGTCCGCCAAAAAGCGGGCCACCTCCCCCGGCACCTGCCCCAGGCAGACCAAAGTCTGGACCTTAGGACGCAGCAGGGGCACCAGTTTCTCTAGGCTTGGAATGCTCCCCTCGAAAAAAAGGCCGAACCCACCGGGCAGGGTGGTGATATCCCGGGGAAGGGCTTGGGGACGCACCACATAGAGCAAATTCCCCTCGTACCGCTCCACCTCGGCCTCTCCCGGCCAGCCCATGGCCCAGCGACACATGGCTTCCTTCTTGCGGGTGGCTTTCCAGGCATTCCATTCATAGTGCTCGGCTGCCTCCCGCCCAAGGGCCTGCCACCATCTCTTTCTGGCCGACGGCTCTCCTCCGTCCTCCAGCCAGAGCACCAGTTTGGGGCTGGAACAGCCCTGCTGATCCATGGCATAGGTATCCTTATAAAAGCGGTGTACCAGCTCGGCCAAGCTCTCCTGCTCGGCCTCCCACACCGCCTTCTGACTGAGCAGAGCCATGGACCAGCGGTCGGGGAAGCAAAGCTCCACCCCGCCGGCCCTCATGGGCAAGGCCCTTATGGCACGCACCGTTTCATCCCCGCCCCAGACAACACGGCCATCACATTGCTCCATGTACTCGGCGGTTATCTCCTCCTTGCGGGGGTAAGTAATCACCGAAATTCTCTGCTTTATTCCGGCAAATTCCGGTTTCTTCAGCACCTCTTCCAGCAGGGCGCACAGGGTTTTCTCCACCGGCCCATGCCGCTTGGAAAGCCGCACGGTATTTACGTTGCCCGCCAGCAGGCCGATGGCCAGGCTGTACCCAAACATGGTGGGCACATTGGAGGGGGCCACATGGAAGATATGCCCCCGGCCCAACCGGGGCAGCGGGCAGGTATGGCGCTCCCGCAGGGCCTCCAGATGGGCCGGACGGCACCAAAACCCGAAGGCTCCTATTTCCTCCCCGGGCCGAAGGGCCCGAATGTGGGCCGACAGCGACCCCAGGAACTCCACCACCCTGGGGTCAAATGGCTGCCAGGGCTCCCCCACCGGGCTTTCCACCCCGCAGAGCAAGGTCACATCATCCCTCATAGGTATCACTGCACCCCCTTACCTCGGCCCTGGGCACCCGCCCGGTAACGGCAAAATACTTCCCCAGCCGTCCGCAGGGGCAGTCGTCCTCCCCCAGCAGGACCCCCATGTCCTCGGTTAAAATACTGTGGCCCGGATAGGACCTGGGCAGCAGGGACAAAAGCTGCAAGACCCCCGGTTCCCCCACGCTGCAAAGTGTATCATCCCCCGCCCTGCGGACCAGCACCTCCGACCAAACGCTGGCGTGAAGGTGCCCCTGGGGGCACTCCATAAAAATACCCCCGGTCTGCTCGGCCATGCCGTAGTAATCACAGACCATTTCCACCCCGGTGACGGCCCTCACTCTCCTTTTAAACTCCCCGGGGGACACGGCCTCCCCCAGCAGTTTTTTCCAGCCGCCCCCGTGGATGAGGATACCTCCGTCCAGGTCCAGCCGTTCTCCCCGCTCCTCCAGCACCCGGCAGAGGTGCTTCCAGACCATGTAGGTAAAGCCAAACAGAAGGACTTTTTCCCCCTTATGCTGGGCTAAAAAGGCCCGCACCCCCTCCAAATCCAGCTCCATGTTGTCATCCAGGGCATAAAAGCTGCGGGAGCAGATGATGGAAAAGCCCAAAATTCCGGCCCCCCGGGCCGAAAACATGGCCCGGTCCCGCAGGACCTTTTTACTGTCGATGATAAGCAGGGGCAACCGCTTCTCCCCCACAAAATCCGAGACAATGTTGTAAAGCACCCTTTGCTGCATGGCCGAAGTTTCGGCATCCAGATAGAGTTTGGACACGGCCTGCCCCGAGGTTCCCGAGGAGGTGATACACTTGAATACCTCCTCGTCGGGTATGCTTTTCAAGTCCATCTCCTTAAACAAAGAAACCGGCACCATCGGAAGCTGTTCGGCGGGGAGCAGGGCTCCCTCCGGACAGCCAAGCACCCGGAGCAGGTTTCCATACTCCGGACAGGCCTTCCGATGATGCTCGGTCAATTCATGCACAACCTGGGAGAACAATTCTCTTTTCTCCTCCCGCCCCAGGCCGTAAGGCTTCAGGGTCAACAGGGCTTCATGGCTCATGCCCGCCCAGCTCCTTTCCAGACAAGATAAAGCAGGCCCCATGACCGGGGCAGACCTCCAAGCCCTGGGGCAGGCCCGCTAAAAAGGGCCTGGTAACCCGCTCGTAGTCCTCCTGGCTTCCCCCCGGCAGGCGCAGAATAACCTCCTGCCCTGGCAGGAGATAGTCTCCTGAAAACAAAATCCGCTCGTCCCACAGGATACAGGTACTGCCGGGGGTATGCCCCGGCGCAGCAACACAGTGCAGGCGGTGCCCCCGCCACTCTGTCATATAGGTATCCCCAAAGGTTCTGTCGGCCGGACGGCAGACAAAGGGGGGATAGGAAACCCCGGCCTTTCCCTGAAAGGCCAGGTATACCTCCATCCGCTGGGACATGTTGAGCCTTTTGTCCTGTATCCCCAGGCTGCACCTCTCGCTGCACAGCACCGTGGCCCGGGGCCATTTCTCCCGTAGGGCTTCCAAGCCCGCCATGTGGTCGCAGTGCTCGTGGGTCAGAAGGATAAGCTCGGGCTGCCAGCCCTGCGCTGTCAGCAGGGCCGGAATTTCCACCGGGTCATTGGGATCAATGACCACGCAGGCTTCGCCCTCAGCCAGCACATAGCAGCAGCTTTCGGTCAAGGGATGCGCATACACCACCCGCTGGACCACCGCTTAAAGCTCCACGCCGTACTTGGCCAAAATCTCCTTGCCCTTCTCATAGGTGGAAAAGTCCATCACGTCCAGGGTGCTGATGGAAATTTTAAAGGTTTCCTCCATGGCGTTCATCAGGTCCATATGGCCGATGGAGTCCCAGGTGGGAATACGGCGGTATTGCAGGCCGGGCAGAGCCTCGGGCTTAATGCCAAAGTTATCCACAAAAAGATGGTCGTATTTTTCCAGATTGCTCATGGGG
>CAZHWK010000031.1:0-10708 GCA_964536405.1 uncultured Oscillospiraceae bacterium | reverse complement strand
CAAAGGGATGCGAGGTGCGTGATTTGTACTTAAAAGCACTGGAAATTCAAGGCTTTAAATCCTTTCCGGAAAAGACGGTCCTCCCCTTTGGTAAGGAAATTACCGCCATTGTGGGGCCCAACGGAAGCGGAAAGTCGAATATCTCCGATGCCATCCGCTGGGTTATGGGGGAGCAGTCCACCCGTGCCCTGCGTGGGGGCAAGATGGAGGATGTGATTTTCGGCGGTACGGCCAGGCGTAAACAGCTCGGCTTTGCCGAGGTTTCCCTGGTGCTGGACAATAGCGGCCATTTCTTCGACATGGAGGAAAGTGAGGTCATGGTGACCCGGCGGTACTACCGCTCGGGGGAGAGCGAGTACTATATCAACCGCCGAAGCGTCCGCTTAAAGGATGTCAACGAGTTGTTCATGGACACCGGCCTTGGCCGGGAGGGATACTCCATCATCGGCCAGGGTAAAATTGACGAAATTCTGTCGGTGAAAAGCGGGGACCGGCGGGAGGTCTTTGAAGAGGCGGCGGGCATTTCCCGCTACCGCCACCGCAAGGAGGAGGCCGAGCGCAAGCTGGAGCGTACCGAAGAAAATCTGATTCGGGTCAATGACAAGGTGGAGGAGCTGGAGCTTCAGGTGGAGCCTCTCCGGGCCCAGTCGGACAAGGCCAAAAAATATCTGGTACTGCGGGACGAACTGCGGGGGCTTGAAATCTCCCTGTGGCTGGAACAGTTGGAACGCATCCGCATGAACAGCATCAAAATACTCACCGATTTTGAAAACGCCGTGCGTCAGCGGGAGGAGACCAAGGCCGAGGTGGAGCGGCTCTATGCCGCCGCCGAAAGCTTTGCCGCCCAGATGCGGGAAAAGGATGTGCAGGCCGAGGGCCTTCGCTTTGAGATGATGCGTCGGGAAGCCGATGCCAACGAGCGGGAAAGTGCCATCGCCGTACTGAAAACCCACATTCAGAATAACCTGGAAAATGTCCAGCGTATCCAGGACGAAATTGCCCAGCAGGCCGGTCGGGCCGGAAGCATTGCTGGCCAGATGGAGGAAAAGCGGGCCCGCCTGGCCGAGATTGCCGGGCAGATGGAGGCCCTTGCCGCCCGGCGGCAAGAGCGGGAGGAGGCGGCCAAGGACCTGGGCCGCACCTCGGGGAGCCTGGCCGGGGAGCTGGAAGCCCTGCGTCAGCAGGAGGCCATGGAAGCGGCCTCGGCATCGGAAGCCAAGGCCCTGCTCTCCGCTCTGGCCGCCGCCGCCCAGGAGCTGATGGACCGGGACCAGACCCTGCGCCAGGAACTGGCCGCCCACCGGGAGCGGCTTGCCGCCGCCGAGGAAGAAGCCAAATCGGTTGGGAAAGAGCTGGCCGAGGCCGAGGAGGAGCGGGATGCGGTCAAAAACGTGATTTCGGGCTACCTCCTCCGGCTGGAAGGCCGGGAAAAGCGGGCCAAGCTGGCCGAGGAAACCCATGTGAAGCTCAAAATGGAGGAAAATGCCCTCCAATCCCGCATCCATATGCTGGCTGAAATGGAAAAGCTTTACGAGGGTTATTCCAAAGCGGTTAAGCTGGTCATGAGCGAGAGTGAGCGGGGCAATCTAAAAGGGGTCCACGGCCCGGTGGCCGGGCTTATCCATGTGCCCGACCGGTACGCTGTGGCGGTGGAAATCGCCCTGGGCGGGGCCATGCAGCATGTGGTGGTGGAGAGTGAGGAAACCGGAAAAACCGCCATCCGCTACCTCAAGCAGAGGGATGGGGGCCGGTGTACCTTCCTGCCCCTCAGTGCCATTCGCCCCTCCGACTTCCGGGATACCGGTGTGGCCGGGGAACCGGGATTTGTGGGTCTGGGGAACGAGCTGGTCACCTTTGATAAACGGTATGAGAAGATTTTTTCCAACCTGCTGGGCCGCACCGTCATTGCCGAGGATATGGACAAGGCCATTGCCATGGCCCGCAAGTACAGCCATCGGTTTAAAATCGTCACTCTGGACGGCCAGGTGCTCAATCCCGGCGGCTCTATGACTGGCGGCTCGGTGAGCCGCAGTGCGGGAATTCTAAGCCGGGCCAATGAGTTGGAACGGCTGAAGGAGCAGATGAAGGGCATCCAGGGCAGGCTGACCGAGGCGGCCAAGGCCATGGAGGAGGCTCGTCGGGAGCTGACCGCCGCCCGGTACGAGTTGGAAACAGCCCAGAACCAGCGCAGAGAGTTTGAGGACTCGGTTCTGCAATTGCAGGAACGCAGCGGTCATTGCCAAAGCGTGCTGTCCGACCTGCGCCGCCGGAAGGGGGAGCAGGAAGAGGAGTTGGAGCGGGTGGCTGCCCGGTCGGCTCAGACCGAGGCTGACACCGCCGCCGCCCGAACCCGCATAGAAGGGTTGGAAGGCTCGGCCGCCGCCCTCCGGGTGGAGGCCGAGGGCCGCATCCTGGGCCAGACCGAATTGCAGGAAAAGCTGGGGGGCATCCGGGGCGAGATTGCCCAGCTTAATATGGAGCTGGCCGCTCTGGAAGCCGAGAAGGCCGCCGGGGAAAATAGCCTCTCCGAGCTGGAAAGCCTCTGCCAGGATCTGACCGGGGACCACGACCAGCGGAAAGCCCTCATCCTGGAGTTTAAGCGTAAGAATGAGGAGATTTCGGCCCAGATTTTGGAAAAAGAGCAGCAGCTTCAGGACATACGAAGTCAAAATAGCAGCGAGGATGAGGCCATTAAGGCCCTGAACACGGAAAAGCTGGCCCTGGAAGCCCAGCGGAACAGGGCCGACAAGGACAGCCGGGAAAAGAACAATGCCCTGCTGGCCATGGAGCGGGAGGTTTCTGTGCTGGAGCAGAAAAAGGTGACCGCCGCTTTGGAAGAAAAGCAAATTCTGGATAAGCTGTGGGAAACCTATGAGCTGACCCATGAGGCTGCCCAGGCCCAGCGTCTGGCTCTGGAGTCCCCACGGGAGGCCGCCCGCCGGGTAGGCGAGCTGAAGCGGAGCATCACCTCCCTGGGCAACATCAATATCGACGCCATTGAGCAGTTCGCCCAGGTGAACGAGCGGTATACCTACCTCACCGACCAGCGGGACGACGTCCAGAAGGCCAAAAAGGAGCTGGAGGGAATCATCGCCGAAATCACCGGGGAGATGAAGACCATCTTCGCCCAGCAATTCAGTATTCTCAACGATGCCTTTGCACAGACCTTCCTGGAGCTTTTTGGGGGCGGCAAGGCCACCCTGGAGCTGGAGGACCCGGAGGATATTTTGAACTGCGGCATTGAAATCAAGGTTCAGCCCCCCGGTAAGGCATTGAAAATCATTACCCTGCTTTCGGGCGGGGAAAAGGCCTTTGTGGCCATTGCCCTCTACTTTGCCATTTTGAAGGTTCGACCCACCCCCTTCGTGGTCATGGACGAGATTGAAGCCGCCCTGGACGACGCCAACGTGGTGCGGTTTGCCCACTATATGCGCCGTATGTCCGAGAAAACCCAGTTTATCGTCATCACTCACCGCCGTGGCACCATGGAGGAGGCCGATGTGCTGTACGGCATTACCATGCAGGAGCAGGGGGTAAGCCGGATTTTGACCATCAATCTCAACGATGTGGAGAAAGAGCTGAATATTCGCTGAGGGCTGTGCCCCAAAATGGAGCAGGAGAATAACAACTAGGAAGGAACCACCATGGGATTTTTTGATAAAATTAAGAAAATCGGTATTTTTTCCGGCTTTTCCAAGCTGGACGACGACTTTTACGATGGCCTGGAGGAGTCCCTTATTATGGCCGACGTGGGGGTGGACACCGCCCTGGAGGCCGTGGCCGAGCTGAAAAGCCGGGTCAAGGCCCAGGGTATCAAGGAGATGGAGCCCGCCCGGGCCTGCATGAAGGAGGTTCTGGCCGACCTGCTGGATGTGAGGGAAACCTCCCTGAACCTGAATACCAAGCCTTCGGTCTGCCTCTTCATTGGGGTGAATGGGGTGGGCAAGACCACCACCATCGGCAAGCTGGGCCACGCCCTCAAGGGGGAGGGGAAAAAGGTTCTCCTCTGTGCCGCCGACACCTTCCGGGCGGCCGCCGCCGACCAGCTTACCATCTGGGCCGAGCGGGGTGGGCTGGACATCATCAAGCAGGGGGAGGGGGCCGACCCAGCCGCCGTGGTCTTTGATGCCACCAGTGCCGCCAAGGCCCGTGGCACCGACATCATTCTGGTGGACACGGCGGGCCGCCTGCACAACAAGCAGAATTTGATGAATGAGCTGAACAAGATTTCCCGGGTGATTGATCGGGAACTGCCCGGCTGTGACCGGGAAACCCTGTTGGTGTTGGATGCCACCACCGGGCAGAACGGCCTGATTCAGGCCAAGCAGTTTTTGGAGGCCGCCGGGATTACCGGCATCGTGCTGACCAAGCTGGACGGCACCGCCAAGGGAGGCATTGTGGTGGCCATTGCCAAGGAACTGGGTCTGCCTGTGAAGTATGTGGGGCTGGGTGAGGGGATTGAGGACCTGCGTCCCTTCGACGGACCGGCCTTTGTGGAAGCCCTCATCTAAAGGAGGAAATCAGAATGACAAGAATAGACGGCCGTCAGCCGGACCAGCTGCGTCCCATGGAAATTATCCCCAACTTTATTAAATTTGCAGAGGGCTCCTGTCTGATTAAGTGCGGGAATACCCAGGTGCTCTGCTGCGCCAGCGTGGAGGAGCGCACGCCCCCCCACGTCCCGGCGGGGGAAGGTTGGGTTACCGCCGAATACTCCATGCTCCCCCGGGCCAACCGGGAGCGGAGCAAGCGGGACATTGCCAAGCTGAAGCTTTCCCCCAGAAGTGCCGAAATTCAGCGGCTGGTGGGCCGTGCCCTGCGGACCGCTGTGGACATGAAAAAACTGGGGGAGCGGACTATTACGGTGGACTGCGATGTGCTTCAGGGGGATGGAGGAACCCGAACCGCCAGTGTGACCGGCGGCTTTGTGGCTCTGTCCCTGGCCCTGCATAAGCTGGTGGAGGATGGAGTGTTGAGCGAAATGCCGCTGCGAACCTGTGTGGCCGGTATTTCGGCCGGCATTGTGGAGGACACCCCCCTGCTGGACCTGTGCTATGAGGAGGACTCGGCCGCCCAGGTGGACTTGAATTGCGTTATAACCGGGGAAGGGGAGCTGGTGGAGCTTCAGGGCACCGGCGAGGGACGACCCTTCACCATCTCCGAGCAGCAGGCCCTGGTGGCCCTGTGTCAGAAGGGCCTGCAGGAAATTCAGGCCATACAGCGTCAGGTGTTGGGAGGTTGAAGGTCATGAAGATGGTATTGGCATCCCAGAATGCCCATAAGCTGGTGGAGATGAGCCACATTTTATCGGAATACGGGGTGGAGCTGGTCCTTCAGTCCGAGCTGGGCATCCATGTGGATGTGGAGGAAACCGGCACCACCTTTGAGGAAAATTCCCTGCTGAAGGCCAAGGCCGTGATGGAGGCCGCCGGAATGCCCGCCATTGCCGACGATTCCGGCCTGTGCGTGGATGCCCTGGGCGGGGCCCCGGGGGTCTACTCGGCCCGGTACGGCGGGGAGGGGCTGGATGACGTGGGTCGCTACCGCCTGCTGCTGGAAAACCTGCGGGGCCAGATGGACCGGCGGGGCAAGTTCGTATCGGTGGTGACGGCCTGCTTCCCGAATGGGGATGTGCTTTGCGCCCGGGGGGAGTGCCACGGCACCATCGCCTACGCCCCCCAGGGGGAGAACGGTTTTGGCTATGACCCGGTGTTCTTTGTACCAGAAATGCGAAAGACCTTCGCCCAGCTGACCGAGGCCGAAAAAAATCAGATTTCCCACCGGGGCAATGCCCTGAAAGAATTTAAAATGAAATTGGAGAGCTATTTGAATGGAATTAACGAGTAAACAGCGGGCCCAGCTTCGTGGCATGGCCAACGACATGCAGCCCATCGTTCACATTGGCAAGGACGGCATCGGGGAAAATTTGGTCAAGCAGGCCAACGACGCTCTGGAGGCCCGGGAGCTGATTAAGTGCCGGGTGCTGGAAAACTCCATGCTCACCGCCCGGGAGGCCTGCGACCAGCTTTCTGTCCTCACCCGAAGTGAGCAGGTGCAGGTCATTGGAACAAAATTCGTTTTATATCGTCCAACCCACAAAAAGGATAAGACCGACAAAATCGTGCTGGTGAAGGACAAAAAGAAAAAGGTCTAACCGCAGGAGGGATGCACCATGAAAATCGGCATCTATGGAGGCACCTTTGACCCGCCCCATTTGGGGCATATGGACTCGGCCCGGGCGGCTATGGCGGTGCTGGGGCTGGATCAGCTTTTGTTCCTGCCTGCCAAACTGCCGCCCCATAAACAGCTGGGCCCCAATTCGGCTACGGCCAAGCAGCGACTGGCCATGACAGCCCTGATGGCCGACGGTCTGGGGCCAAAGGCCCAGGTCTGCACCCTGGAGCAGGAGCGGGAAGGCAAAAGCTATACCGTGGATACCCTGCGTGAGCTTCGGGAGCAGTACCCCCAGGATGAGCTGTGGCTTTTGATGGGCAGTGATATGTTCCTCACCCTTCAACATTGGCGGGAGCCGGAAGAAATCCTTTCCATGGCCGGGGTGGCCGCCTTCGCCCGCACCGAGAACGATTGCGGGGAAATCCTCCAAATCCAGGCCGAGTATCTGCAAAGAACCTTTGGAGCAAAGGTCTGTCTTGTGGAACTGCCCGCTATTCGGGCAGTCTCCTCCACTCAGCTGCGGGCGGGGGAGGGCTGGCAGGGGCTTTACCCCCCTGTGCTGGGATACATCCTGCGCCACGGGCTGTATGGGGTCAAGGCCGATTTGACCGCCCTCACCGACGGTCAGCTTCGAGCCTGTTCCTTATCCATGGTGAAGGCCAAGCGCATCCCCCATATCCTGGGCACGGAGGAGGAGGCGGTCAAGCTGGCGGAGCGTTGGGGAGCCGCCCCCGAACTGGCTCGCCGGGCGGCCATTCTCCATGATTGCACGAAATACTGGCCCATGAAGGAGCATTTGGCCTGCTGCGCCCACTATGGTCTGGCGCTGGACGATATGGAACGGGGGGCGGAAAAGCTGCTCCACGCCAAAACCGGGGCCTGCATGGCCCGATATGTCTACGGACAGCCGCCCGAGGTCTGTGATGCCATTTTTTACCACACCACAGGCAAGGCAAATATGACAAAACTGGAAAAGATACTATATCTGGCCGATTATATGGAGCCCAACCGGGAGTTCGAGGGTGTGGCGGAGATGCACCGCCTTGCCTACGAGAATCTGGACGCCGCCGTTTTGATGGGATGTGAAATGAGCATCGTCGAGATGGAGGAGCGGGGCTATGAAGTCCATAAAAACACGCTGCAAGCCCGTGACTGGCTGAAAGGGAACTGCTAAATGACCCCAGAAAACAATCAGAGAAAAGGCGGAGCCCGTCTGCCGGGCAAGGAACGCCGTACCAGCAAAAAGAAAACACCACGTACCCGGGAACAGATTATTCGGAGGCGGGTGACCATTCTGGCGGTGGTGGCCGCTGTGATGGCCATTCTGGCCGTTGGACTGAGCCTTTGGATTCGGGAGCCGGATATTCAGCCCCCGCCCAGACCCAGCCAGGATGTGTCCGACCCCATGGAAACAGGCAGTGGGCCTGTCAACAGCTCGGACCGAAGGCCGGGGGTGTATACCTTCCTGCTTCTGGGCCGGGACACCGGCGGGGGCGGAAATACCGACACCATGATGGTGGTCAGCTATGACACCAAGAACCAGACGGTGGATGTGCTGAACATCTACCGGGATACCATGGTCAATGCCCCCTGGGACATCAAACGTATCAACTCGGTCTATAACTTCAACGGCGGCGGGGAAAAGGGGATTGAGGGCCTGAACAGCTATCTGCAAAAGCTGATTGGCTTTGCCCCTGACTACTACATCGCCGTGGAGTGGGATGCCGTGGGCGAGCTGGTAGATGCCATCGGCGGGGTGGACTTCTATGTCCCCTATGAGATGCACTACTATGACCCCACTCAGAAACTGCGGATTAACCAGGCCAAGGGACAGCGTAAGCTCAACGGGGACGATGCCATGCAGGTCATCCGCTGGCGCAAGAATAACGACGGCAGCAAAACCTCGGTGGGTGATGTGGGCCGGGTGGAAATTCAGCAGGAATTCCTGCTGGCCGTCATGGAAAAGTGCCTGAAAACCGTCAACATCAGCACGGTGCCCAAGTTTGCCGGTATTCTGATGGAGAATGTAACCACCAATCTGCCCCTGGGAAATATCGTGTGGTTCGGGCAGAAAGCGTTGGGGCTAAAAACCGAAAACATGAACTTCCATTCCCTTCCAGGGAACCTGAATGGGGCGGCTTGGAGCAGAAGCTACAAAAACTATCAGTCCTATGTGCTTCCGGACGGGGAAGCCATTGTGGAGCTGGTCAACGCTCACTTTAACCCCTATACCGACCCGGTCAAGCTTTCCGACCTGGATATTATGTCGGTCAACCGGGATGGCAGTCTTTCCAGCAGCAGCGGCGTGGTGCGGGATGCCCAGGCGGCCCGTCCCCCCGTCATTCCTACCAAGGCACCTCCCGAGCCCCAGGTGACCGAGAGTGAGCCGCCCGCAACCGAAGCCCCGTTGCCCGAGGAAAGTCCGAATGTGACATCCAGCCCCGCACCCAGTGCTGAGGCCCCCCCGGAGTTCCAGACCACACCCCCGCCGGCAGAGAGCCCCGCTCCTTCCGAGGTGCCTGCCCCCGGTCCGTCAGAAACACCGGTACAAACCCCAGTCCCCACGTCCACACCGGTGCCCTCAAGCGAGCCGGATATTCCGCCCGAGTTTTTGCCTGCTTTGCCAAGTCCAGTGAGCTGATAGGATATTTAAAACATAAAAAATCAAGTGTACCAACAAATGTAAAGGAGAATTCCATGACACCAAATGAACTTGCTTTGACCCTCGTCCGGCTGTTGGATGACAAGAAAGGCCAGGATATTAAGGTTTTGGACACCGGCAGTCTGACCAGCCTGGCTGACTATTTTGTGCTGTGTACCGCAACCTCCAACACCCAGATTAAGGCTCTGGCCGACTACTGCCAGAAGGAATTGAAGGAACTGGGAGAGCTTCCCCACCATGTGGAAGGCCATCGGGGGGGCACCTGGGTGCTTCTGGACTATTCCAGCGTGGTGGTCCACCTTTTTCTGGAGGAAACCCGGGACTTCTATGACCTGGAACGGCTTTGGAAGGATGCGCCCCAGGTGGACATCGGCCAGGCTCTGAAGGCCGAATAAAAAACAGAAGGGCTGCTGCACGCTATGAGGTGCAGCAGCCCTCCATTTTTCCGGGGAGCTTTGTATGTCAGGATGACGGCCAGCCCGGGCAGGCAACTTGTTTGCTCTTGCATGACTGGGGAAAATGTGTTATAATCACAGCAATAAGGGAATGAGGTTCTCCCTGTGAGCGGGCCATTCGGCTCCCTCCGAACCGCCTATCTGGCTGATGACTTCTGTGAATGTTTGACGTTCGCAGGGGGCATTGGCTTTTTTTGCGGACAAGGGAGGAATTTTTATGTTAGTAAGCTTGGCGTTGATGGTTCTGTGCGGGTTTGCATTGGGGGGACTGATGCAGAGGTGGAGGCTGCCCCCCTTGCTGGGCATGATGGCCGCCGGTATTTTGCTGGGACCTTATGTCCTGAACTGGATTGACCCCAGCATCTTGAATATTTCGGCCGACCTGCGGCAAATGGCCCTCATTGTCATCCTCATTCGGGCGGGGTTGGCCCTGGATTTGGATGCCCTCAAAAAGGTGGGGCGGCCGGCCATCCTGATGTGTTTTGTCCCGGCCAGCTTTGAACTGGTGGGGGTGTTGTTGCTGGCCCCCAGATTGCTGGGGGTGACCTATTTGGAGGCCGCTATCATGGGGGCGGTGTTGGCCGCCGTATCCCCCGCCGTGGTGGTGCCCCGGATGCTCCGCTTGATGGAAAGCGGCCACGGACAGGAGAAAAATATCCCCCAGCTTATCATGGCAGGGGCCTCAGTGGATGATGTGTATGTCATTGTCCTCTTTACCTCCTTCACCGGGATGGCCCAGGGAGCCAGCTTTGACGTGGTAAGCCTGGCAGGGGTTCCCATCTCCATTCTGCTGGGGTTGGGTGTGGGGATTTTGGCCGGGTTGGCGGTTATAAAACTCTTTTCGGCCCTGACGATGGGGGATACGGTGAAGGTGCTGGTATTGCTGGGGGTGGCCTTCCTGCTGGTCAGCCTGGAAAACGCCCTGAAGGGACTGGTCCCCCTGTCCGGCCTGCTGGGAGTTATGGCTCTGGGCGGTACCATCTTGAAGGGAAACCAGCCTCTGGCCCGGCAGTTATCCGGCCAATATGCCAAAATCTGGGTGGGAGCCGAGCTGATGCTCTTCGTCCTGGTGGGGGCGGCGGTGAATATCCGCTATATCGGCCGGGCCGGTAGTGGGGCGGTGCTTCTCATTCTGGGGGCCTTGGCCTTCCGCATGGCGGGGGTGTTTTGCTGTGTGCTGAAAACCAAGCTCAACCGCCGGGAGCGGCTCTTTACCGCCATTGCCTATCTCCCCAAGGCCACCGTTCAGGCTGCCATTGGAGGTATCCCTCTGGCCCAGGGGATGGCGGCTGGGGAGCTGATTTTGACGGTGGCCGTGCTGGCCATTCTGATAACTGCCCCCCTGGGGGCCATCGGGATGGATATGACCTATCGCCGGCTTCTGACCCCGCCCAAAGGAGAAGCTGAATAGACCTAT
>CAZHWK010000030.1:0-10854 GCA_964536405.1 uncultured Oscillospiraceae bacterium | reverse complement strand
GGGGGCGGGGGTGACGGTGGGCTGGATAGATTCGGTGGAGGCCGGGGGAGTACTGGACGCCCCCGGTGGGGGGACCTTACCCCGGTCAATGAGAGGTTTGATAAAGTTAAAGACGATACATCCTGCCGCAATGATAATCACAATGGAAATCACGGTGATGATAATGCGCAGAGGGGTCCAGCCGTGGCCGTAGCCGCCGCCCCGGGTGTTGGTGACCAGCCGCTTGCCGCCGCTGCGGTGACCGGAGCCTTCGTATTCGTCGTCGTCCTGCTCATACTCGTCGCAAAAGGGACACTGGCGGTACGTTACAGAATAGTATTCCCCGCAGTTCTCGCACTGGATGAGTGCATTGCGGTCCTTGCTTTGCTTAGTAGCCATGGGACATCACCTGCCGTATATAGTTTCCCCGGGTGGGGATGATTTTCCCTTTTATCTTATCTGTTTCGAGGCGGTTCGTCAACCGATATAGGTGAATATCACAGAATGTTCATAAAAAGTTTAGAGCTGGCACCCCGTCTGCCGGAGGAATTGGGGCCTTGGGAGCCGCCCCCTTGACCGGACGGCGGGAAAACGGGTATAATGAAAACCGAAATTGAGCCGCTGTTTGGCGGTGCGGTGCGGCAGGGGCCGCAGGAAAGAAAGAAGGGGTGCCCATGAAAAGCTCTATGACGCCGGGGGCGGTGCACAAGCAGTATGATGAAGGAGTTTCCGCCTTTCGGCGGCACATCGCCGGGCCAGAGGTGCGAAATGCCGTCACCCGTCAGGCCGATGAATTTTTCCGTCAGTGCGCCATGGGGGTTTGGCAGGCCGACGGCCAGCCCATTACCCCGGTTCACGTGGAGTATTACGGGGCCATTTACTGCACGGGCAACCCGGTGCCCTCCACCCTGTTTTGGGAGCTGGGGACCGCCGTGGCGGAATATCCAGGCTTTCGTGCCCCCGACTTTTTTCAAACCATGCTGGAATACGACAAGACCTTTGGGAAGGATTTGTCCCGGAAGTTTATTGATTTGATGACCCTGATGCTTCTCCTGTTCGCCGCCGTGGACGACAAGGTGAGCGACCGGGAGGCCGCCTTTGTCAATGCCTGTGCCGACCGGTTGAGCCTGCTGTGCGACCGGGCCGGTCTGCCCGGAGGCGGGCCGGGGGTGAAGGCGGGGGATTTTGTGACCAAACCCTCCCCCCAGCCCCAAGCGCAAGCACCAAATCCCGATGGGGAGGAGGTACAAGCCGGGGAGGAAGCCCTTCCTGCACCCAGTCTGGAAGAGCTGCTGGAGCAGCTGGAGGGGCTGTGCGGGCTGGAGAAAGTCAAGGCCGATGTGAAGAGCCTCATCAACCTGGTGAAGGTGCGAAAGCTCCGCCAGGAGCAGGAGCTTCCCGTGCCCCCCATGAGCCTGCATCTGGTGTTCATGGGCAATCCGGGCACAGGCAAGACAACGGTGGCACGCCTTTTGGCCCAAATTTACCATGCCATCGGGGTGCTGTCCAAGGGGCAGCTGGTGGAGGTGGACCGGTCGGGTCTGGTGGCCGGCTTTGTGGGGCAGACTGCCCTCAAGACCCAGGAGGTCATTGCCAAGGCCTTGGGCGGGGTGCTTTTCATCGACGAGGCCTATGCCCTGGCCAATCAGGACTCCCCCAATGATTTCGGCAAGGAAGCCATTGAGGTGCTTCTCAAGGGGATGGAGGACCACCGGGAGGATTTGATTGTCATTGTGGCCGGGTACACCGAGCTGATGGACCACTTTATCCACGCAAACCCGGGGCTGGAGAGCCGATTTAACAAATACTTCTTCTTTGAGGACTATGACGGGACCCAGCTGATGGAAATTTTCCACTCTATGTGCCAGAAAAACGGCTATACCCTGGACAAGGGGGCCGAGGACTATGCCCAAGAGGGGTTCCGGGAGCTGTATGAGAGCCGGGACGAGAATTTCGGCAATGCCCGGGACGTGCGAAACGTGTTTGAGCGGGCGGTGGCCCGCCAGGCCGACCGGGTGGCCGGGTTGGAACAGCCCACCAAGGAGGATTTGATGGCCCTGACCGCCGGGGATCTGGGGGAAGAGGGCGGGCCGTTACAGGCAGAGGAGATGCAGGCCACCTCTATATAAAAGGGAAAAGAGAGCTGTGTGGAACCGATTTGGGTTCACACAGCTCTCTTTTGGCAAGAGGGGATGAGACGGAACAGAGGAGAATGGACGTTCGGATGAAAATGTTGCAGAAAAGGGGCGGGTTACAGCATCAGGACCACACGCAGGGTAAACTCCTGTCCGGTCCGGCTGACCGAGCAGTAACCGTGGTACAACTCGGCCACACGCCGGATGCTGGCCAGTCCCAACCCGTGGCCCTGTCCCTCCTTCCGGGTAAGGAGGCGGCCGTCCTGCTCCACGGCCACGCCGTCATAGGTGTTGGTCAGCTCCAGGGTCAGGCTGTGCCCCACCACTCTGGCCAGAAGGCAGATGCGGCGAGGCTCCCCCTCTTTTTGGAGGGAGCAGGCATCCAGGGCATTTTGCAGGCCGTTGCCCAACACCACGCTCAGGTCCGAGGGGGTGACGCTTAGTTCGGCCGGAATTTGGACATCACAGTGGAAGTCGATGGAGTTGCTGTGGGCCTGCTCGGCATAAAAGCCCAGCAGAATGTTGGCCGTATAGTTGGAACAGTAGAAGAGGCTGCCCAGGTCCGGGGAGCGTTCAATCAAGGTGGACAGATAGGATTCCAGCTGGTCATAGGCCCCGCCACGGGCATAGCCGCTGAGTACCCGCAGGTGATGGAGGCTGTCATGCTGCATACGGCGGATTTCTTGAATATGGCTGGATAGGGTAATGTAGTATTGCTCGGCCTGTCTGGCCTGGGCGGTGAGTTCCTGCACCTGGGCGTTGGCAAAGGCGTTGTCCCGTACGGTGGCCATGGTGACAAAGCAGAGGTAGTAGCCGCAGCCCAGCACCGCCACATAGAGCAGCATGATGATATACTCCCCAAGAGAAACGCTGTCCCGAATTTTCCAGGCGTCAAAGAGAAGGAGCATGACCACATAGCCGTTGCAGGCGAAGGCGGTCAGGATGCCCAGATGTCCCCCAAACTGGGTCAGCCGCTCCACAATAGGCGTGCGGAGATAGCGGAAGAAGAGAAAGACCAGGGCGGCCGTTAAAAGGAAATAGAGGACGACAAAGGCCAGCCTGGGATTAAACAGGGGGAAGAACCCGTGAAACAGCAGGACGGTATACCGGGCCAGAAGGGTGGTGAGGTACATACAGGTATCCACCATGAAATAGGTAAAAAACCGCTGCTTGACCGGCACGTCGAAGAGGTAGAGGTAGATAAACACGGCCAGAAATCCGGTGAACTGCCCCGAACAGTTGCCCAGAACGGGCCGCAGGATTTCACCCAGTATGGTCATCAGCAAGGTGCCCAGGGTCCAGACCAGGATGGTTTGCCAGCGTTTTCGCTTGGAACGGTAAAAAATGTGGGCCATGCCGATGGAGAAACAGACCATGGCAAGCCCTACCACCGAAGCGGCGGCCACACCCAGCATAGAGGCTTCCCCTTTCTATTTAAATCCTGGTCAGCTCGGCCTGGGTGAGCAGGTACTCAAAATAGGTGTCCCGAACCGACTTGCCGCCCCGGCGGCGGATGGGAATGCGTGCCCCCGAGGCCATGAGGAAATCCTCCTCCACCGTGCGAATTTGCTCCATATTGACGATATAGCTCTGGTGGCAGCGGAGAAAACCGTGGCCTTTCAGCTCGTGCTCCACCTCGTCCAGGCGGGCATAGACACGGTGTTCCTCGCCGTTTTCCAGGTGGACCAGGAGGACATTGCGCCGACTTTCGATGAACTCGATTTCCCGGTAGGTCATGCGCCTGCCCCTGCCCCCCTCCCGGAGAAGAAGGGTCTTTTGCCGTCCGCCATACTCCTCCAGCAGGAAACGCTCCAGCAAGGCAGAGGCCTTTTCGCTGTCCAAGGGTTTGACCAGATACCCATAGGCCCGGACATCATAGCTTTCCAGGGCATAGTCCGGGCTGGTGGTGAGAAAAATGATGGGCACCTTGGGGGCAAAGTGGCGCACACGTTTGGCACACTCCATGCCCAGAATGCCGTCCATGAAAATATCCATAAAAATTAAATCAAAGAAGGTTGAGCCATCCTCATAGTCGTCTATGAGAGGTTCGCCCCGACTGTATTCGGTGAGGACATACTCGTAGGGGTGGGCCGAAAAGTAGGCCCGCAAAAAGCGGCTGAGGACCTCCCGTTCAGACGGCAGATCGTCGCAGATTGCGATGCGAAGCATGATTACCCCTCCTTTTCCTGTATCCTAACACAAAATGGAAAACCGCCCGGCGGGAAAGGACAATTGTCAACTTTTTCGGGACATTCGACATCTCCCATTGGAGCCATCATACCAAAGCAAAGGCTTAAAATGGGCCTTTGCGTACCAACGTTGCATATACGGTACGAATGCAGAGCCAGACGGTTGACGGGGGCCATGTTTCCGTGATACGGTATAAAAGAAAAAGCACCCCCTCTCCGCACGGGAGAAGGGGCGCAGGAAACCGTTATTTTCGTTTGCGTCCGTGCAGCCAGAGACCACCGCCCAGAAGGACGGCGGAGGTGGCGGCTCCGGCCACTACAAACCCGGGAACATGGGGAGCTGTGGTGCCCGGGTCCGAGGAAGGGGCGGGCGGAGCGGTTGGGGCCGCAGTTGGCTTCGCCATGGGAGCGGGCGACGGGCTTTGGCTGGGAAGAGGGCTGCTTTGCGCACTGGCCTCCGGCGAAGGTGGGGCAACACTTGGGGAGGGCTTTGGTGCGGGCGTGCCTTGGGAACTGCCGAAGCTGCCGGTGAGAATGGGGCCATCAGAAGGCGGCGGGGTGGGGTCCGGAGGGGGAAGAGCCTCCGGCGTGCCTGTCTGGGCCGGGGGAAGAGCTTCGGTCGGTATAGGGCTGGGGGTTGATGTCGGGGTCGGTGTTGGCGTAGGGGTTGACGTAGGTGTTGGCGTTTCGTCCGGGTCATCCTTGCCGGGGCGGTCGTGGGAGCCTTGGCCGCCGCCGCCGTGGTCGCCGCCGCTGTCGTCGTATGGAGCCATGTTCCAGCCGTCGCCGGAGGGCGTTAGAGTGTAGATATCCGTCTCTCCCGCCAAAGCGGAACCGATGACCAGCAACTTTACATATACAATGCCATCGGCTGGGATAGGGATTAGGTCATAATCATCATTGTATATTCTTGCGGTAAACTCAACCTGTCCCGTAGACGAATTTCCGCTCCACTCAAAGTCCGTGGCTGCCTGATACCAGATCTCACGATCCAGGGAGAAAGCACAGGCTACTTCCCTGGTGCCGCTAATCCAAGGGAAGATGAATCGGGGAACCAAATCCCCTTCATTCACAATGTCGGCGGTGAAGGGGTACTTTTCCTCCCGCACCACATGAATCACAGCACGGGGAGCAGGGGCCTCCTCCTCCGCCAAAAGAATATGGGTTCCAAACCAGTCCTGCTCCTCAGCGGGCCAGGTCGGGCTGGGGGCATAGACTCCTCGCACGGTAAAGGTATCCCCTCCGGAGACAAGTCCCGTGGAAAAGTCCTCCTGACTCCAGGTGACGGAAAACTGTTTGGTATCACGGTAGTCACCGCCTGCCAGTTGCAGCCGCACCTCCTCCGGCAGTGCAGACTGGCAAACTCCGATTCTGGAAGTATATAGTGCGTGCCATCGGCAGAGCCGGTTCCGTGGCGAACGAAGGCCGGGTCATAGTAGACCGACGGTGGGCTGGGTGGCTGCTTGATCTGTACCGTCAGGCTGGGCGTACCCTCTGCCACGACCCAGCCCTTCATTTTGTCCCAGTCCGGTTCGCCGTAAGTCCCGGTGACGGGAAAGGTTTCCGCCCCGCTTACAATGCCCGCCTCATACTCCTCCCGATTCCAAGTAACGCCAAAATCCACGGTGAGAGGGTCATCATACGGGTTTGCGCCCTCCGCCGGGCGGAGCGTTACGGTATCCTGGTAGTGAATCGCTTCTTCAAAGGGCGTGCTCCTGTGGACATTTAAAACAATTTCCTCATCCGGGATGCTGTATACGGTTACATAGTCCCGTGGACGGATATGTACCAGCAGCTTGGGCGGCTCTGGCATTGTCACCAGACCCGCATTCCATAGCGCAACCAGTTCCGCAGAACTCCACTCGGAGAGCCCGTATTCGCCTGTCATTGTGAATTCCGTTTCACCTTGTGCCACAGCGGTGTTAAACTTCGCCTCGTCCCACAGAAGGGCGAAGGTATCATAGTCGTTGTCTCCGTCTCCCCAGTAGAGGTCTTCCGCATCAAAGCGCAGGGGAATGCGGTTAAAGTCAACCTCCCGATTAAAATCTACCTGATATGGGCTGTCGGCCGACGCACGGTAGACCCGTCCCTGGGGCGGCTCTTCTGCTGCCCAGACCGGGGCAATCAGCCCCAATAGTAAAATTCCGCAGAGAGCGAGGGGGAACATCCTATGAAACAACCTCATTTAAACCGGCTCCTTCCTCTGTTTGGGGCCATTGCCGCCCTGTTGGCATTTGTACTTTTGCTGGGTCTTCTCTATCGCTTTGACAATAAATACACCGCCGGGCCCCCCTATGGGGAGGACGGGGTTTTCGCCTTTACCCAGGACGACCTGGACAAACCTTTGCTGCTCATTGACGGCTGGCATTTGAACGGCGGGGAGGTTTTTATCGGGGAATACTCCAACTTTTCCTTCCTGCCGGGGGGCGGTTCCCCCTTTGGGGAGGGAACCTATCAACTGACCCTGCACTATGACGCAGCACCTACCACCCTGCTCATGGAAATTCCGCCCATCTTTACCGAATACACCCTTCTGGTCAATGGTCAGCCTGCCGCCTGGACAGGCAGCGGGGGGCTTGTCAGCATCCCGGTGGGCGGGGATACGGCACTGGAACTGCAAACCGTCAACCGCTGCCACTATTACAGCGGATTGACCTATCCCCCTGCCCTTGGGACCCCCTCGGTTATGAACCGGCTTTTCCTCATCCGCACCCTGGTCTATGCCGTTTTGTGCGTGACCACCCTGACCCTGGCCTTGTTTTCCCTCGGGCTTTGGGTCGCCCGGGCACGGGACGACCTGTTTCGTCACTTCGGGATTTTGTGTCTGGCCTTTGCTGTCCACTGCCTGCACCCCTTTGTGTGGAGGCTGGGGGGATACTCCACCCTGTGGTATGCCGTGGAGGACGCATCCTGGCTTTTGGTGCTGGCCCAGGCGGCCGCCCTGGGTGCCCTGTGTGCGGGGGTGGAAGGCAAAGGGTGGTACCGTAGGTTGGTGCGGCCGGTCAGCCTGCTGTTCTGCCTGTTCTGCTTTTGCTCGGTGCTTTTTATCATCCCAAGGGCCGGGAATATGATCAATCTATATGGGGCCATGATAGACGGGTACAAGCTGGCTGTTTGGGCCTGGCTGGCCCTTTGCGCCGCCAAGGGACTTGCCGAGGGGCCGGGGCGAAGGACCTTCTTCATCTTGACGGCCTGCGGGGTGCTGGGGGTCAGCCTGCTGGCGGGGATGGGGGATTCCAACGCCTTTGAACCCATTTATGGAGCCTGGCAGAATGAATATGCCGGGTTTGCCCTGGTTTTGCTGTTCGGGGGGCTGATGGCGGGGCGAAACGCCCAGCTGTTGCAGGAAAGCACTGAACTGAGGTCGGTCAAGCTGCAAAATCGCTTTGCCGCCGAGAGTGCCGCCCAGACCCGGGCCGCCATTGCCCAGGTGCGGGGGCTGAAGCATGAGCTGCGCCACCATGTGGAAACCATGGAGGTGCTGTATGCCGCCGGGGACTATCCCCGCCTGGGGGAGTACCTGGCCGGGCTTGGGGCGCAGAAGGAAGCCCTGCCCCAGCTTTACTATGCGGAGAATTTTCTGGTCAACGCCATTCTGGCCGGACGGCTTGGTCCGGCACGGGAGCAGGGCATCCGGGTGGAGTGCCGGGCCCATGTGCCCGAGGAGCTGGCCATGGCGGATGCAGACCTGTGTACCCTGCTGTCAAACCTGTTGGACAATGCGGTGGAGGCCTGCCAGCGGCTGCCCGAGGGGGAGGAACCCTTCATCCGGGTTTCCATGGAGATCAGGCAGGATTTGCTGCTGGTCACCTGTGTCAATTCGGCGGTCCCGGCCACAGGGGCGGAGGGGGTCTTTTACACCTCCAAGCCGGACCCGGACAGCCATGGACTGGGCATCCCCGCCATGCGGCGGGTGGCCGAGAAATATGACGGGGTTTTGGAGGTGGCCCAGATTGATGGGGTGTTCACCCTGCGGGCTGCCCTCCATCTGCCTCAGGCATAAAGGGGACGGCTATTTGAGGTAGTCCAGCCACCGGGACTGGGCCTCGGGGTAAGAGCGGACGGCAATGGGAACCTCCCCTCCGCTGCGGAGGAGGAACGCATATTTGCGTACCCCGCTCACCTGGCTTAAATGCACCACATAGCTGCGATGACAGTGGTAAAAATCCGCCACGGGAAGTTCGGTCAGCACAGTGTTGAGAGGACCGGCACAGGAGAGGGAGCGGTCCTGACAGTGGACCACGAGCTCCCGGCGAAAAACCTCGATGTATCGGATTTCCTTCAGGGGGAAGGTGAGTTTTCCGCCATCCAGAGCGTCGAGCACCAGGGAAGGCAATTTCCGGCGGCCCTCCAGACAACGGGAGAGTACCGGGGCGAGTTTTTCCCGGGTGAGGGGCTTGAGCAGGTAGCTGACCGGATAGACTCGATACCCCGCCAGGGCGTACTCCGGGCTGGAGGTAATGAAAATCAGGTCGGTTTCGTTCCCGGTTTGCCGCAGGGTGTCGGCCAGGTCCACACCGTCCTGCCCGTCCATCATAATATCAAGAAGGATCAGGTCCCACATGCCACCCCGGCGGTAAGCGGCAAGCAGTTCGGCGGCCGAGCGGAAGCGTTGGATGCCAAAGGTGATACCGCTTTCCCTTAACAATTCAGTGGTGATGGCGGCCACTTCGGATAAATCACGCTCCACATCATCGCAAAGTGCAACCTGATACATCTGCTCACCTCATTTTTTCTAGAGCCGTTCTGAAACGTCGCTGTGCCTGGAATTTTGAGCAAACATTTGGTCAGACAAGCTATTTTTTCGCAGGAATCCTTGGTGGATTCCAAGTGAAAATAGTGATATATGGCTAAATGTTTGCCAAAAGGACGGGGAGTGGATGGTTCAGAACGGCTCTAACAGAGTAAGAAACGTGCCGGGGGCCGGTTCGGCCTGGGAAATATCTGCGGCCCCGCCCCGGAGGGGGAAACAATCCTGTTTCTGCTATGCTTTATAGTAGCATAAATGGGGCGTATTCTCCAGAAAAATAGGGCTTTTTTTTGAAAAAAGGCAGGTTTGAAAACCACGAAAAAGGCTGTCACCCGCTCACTGGGTGACAGCCTTTTTCTGCAACCGTTCACAAAGAACAGGGGGATCGTGTTTTTTGGATTACCGCTGGATACGGCCCGAGCCGTCGCCACCGGCCAGCTTCTCCACCTCGGCCACGGTGGCCATGTTATAGTCGCCCTCGATGGAGTGCTTCAGGGCCGAAGCGGCCACGGCAAATTCCACCGCCTGCTGGGTGTTTTTGCCCGAGAGGAGGGAGTAGATGAGGCCGCCGCCGAAGCTGTCACCACCGCCCACACGGTCGATGATGTGCAGGTTATACTTCTTGGAGAAGCAGTACTCGTCGCTTTTCACGTCATAGAGCATGGCGCTCCAGCCGTTGTCGAAGGCGGAGTGGGATTCACGCAGGGTGATGGCTACCTTCTCGAAGCCAAACTTGTCGGCCAGCTGCTTGGCGACCGACTTGTAGCCCTCGTGGTTGAGGGCGCCGGCGGTGATGTCGGTGGCCTCGGCCTCGATGCCGAAGACGTCCTTGGCATCCTCCTCGTTGGAGATGCACACGTCCACATACTGGCACAGCTCGGTCATGGCGGCACGGGCCTCGTCCCGGGTCCAGAGCTTACCCCGGTAGTTGAGGTCACAGGAGATTTTCACGCCCTTGGCCTTGGCGGCCTTGCAAGCATCCTTGCAGATTTCCACCACGTTGGGGCCCAGAGCCGGGGTAATGCCGGTGAAGTGGAACCAGTCGGCACCGTCAAAAATCTTGTCCCAATCGAAGTCGGAAGCGGTGGCCTCCTGGATGGCCGAGTGGGCACGGTCGTAGATGCAGACGCTGCCACGCTGGGAAGCACCCTTCTCGTTGTAGTAGATGCCCACACGGTCACCGCCCCGGGTGATGAGGCTGGTGTCCACGCCGTAGCGGCGCAGGGAGTTGACAGCGGCCTGACCGATGGCATGGGCGGGCAGCTTGGTGACGAAGGCGGCATCCAGGCCGTAGTTGGCCAGGGAGACAGACACGTTGGCCTCGCCACCGCCGAAGGTGAATTCCAGGTGATCGGCCTGCACGAAACGCTCGTAGTTATAGGGCTGAAGGCGAACCATCAGCTCGCCGAATGTAATGATTTTACCCATGGGGATATATCCTCCTAAAAGCTCCGCCTGGGGCGGGAATAAGTTTCATTGGTATGGGGCCTATCCTTCGCACTCTGCAGCGTAAAGAAAACTTGCCGGGGGCAAGTTTTTAGCGTAAGCCCGACACGCTTGCGGGTCGGGGGGAACCTTACTAGGAGTGGAGAGTGCTGAATTTGGACGGGTCTGTCATGCTACGGATTGGGCCCGCTTCTCGGGGTGATAACCTCTCCGACTTCGCAAAAATTTGCCCTTGCCCGTCGGGCAATGTCAAATTTTCGCATCCGCTCCGAGGTCTATCCCCCCGGCGTGCCTATCCTGCGCACTCTGCAGCGTAAAGAAAACTTGCCGGGGGCAAGTTTTTAGCGTAAGCCCG
>CAZHWK010000029.1:0-10974 GCA_964536405.1 uncultured Oscillospiraceae bacterium | reverse complement strand
ATTCCCAATATAAGCACCCATATCCCTCCCTGTACAGAATTATTTTATTTTATCACGCACGGCCCTTACACGCAAGAAAAACAGCACAAGACGGCAGGAAACCGAGGTTCCATGCCGTCTTGTGTAAAGATTCCTTTTGGAAAACTATGTAAAACATCGTTTATGCACGGGGATGAGCCTTATTGTACACATCCTTGAGTTTTCTTCCAACCAACTGGGTGTAGACCTGGGTGGATGAAATGTCGGCATGGCCCAGCATTTCCTGGATGGAACGCAAATCAGCCCCATTTTCCAGCAGGTGGGCCGCAAAGGAATGCCGCAAAGTGTGAGGGGTAATTTCCTTTTTGATATTCGCTTTCTGCTGATAGTGCTTGATAATTTTCCAAAAGCCTTGGCGGCTCATACGCTCACCGGTCATATTAACAAAAAGAGCGGGTTCGTCCTGGTCCTCCACCATCTGGGGCCGCACACGATCCACATAGTCGGATACCGCATGCACAGCATCCGGATACAACGGGATAATCCTATCCCTGTCCTTGCTCACACAGCGCACAAATCCAGCGGATAGGTTCACATGCTCCACATTCAGCCCAATCAGTTCGGACACCCGAATACCGGTTGCATAAAGCAGCTCCAGCATAGCCCGGTCCCGATAGCCTTTCGGGTCGGTACACTGGGGCTGGGCAAGAAAAAGCTCCACTTCCTGGTTGGTTAATATCTGGGGCAGCTTACGCTCCTGCTTCACAGGCGCACACCCCTTCACCGGATTGACAGGGATATCCCCGCTCAGCATTAAAAAGGCGTAAAAAGACTTGAGGGAAGCCACAGCCCGGGTAATGGATGCGGGTGACTTTCCATCCCCGGTCAATCGAATGATATATCGCTCTACATCAGAGCGAGTGACACTTGAAATGTTCAACTTTTCTGTGCCAGCATACTCCAAAAATTGCCGAACATCCCGCAGATAGGAGCTGACAGTGTTGGAAGACGACTTTTTTTCAGTTGTTAAATACGTCTCGTACCTTGTCAAATACTCCATCGACGCTCTAAACCTTCTCTACTCTACATTTTTAAACGCTAAAATGTGCCGGCCACCATAGAAAGAAGGGCCGGCAAAACGGTTTGTTCCAAACACACACACACAATCAACACCATAAAACACAGGCCGCAACGCAGGCAATAGGCTCTGCCGTATGGAATTCCTGTCCGCCTCCGCTCCCCCACCAGACGGGAAGCTAAAATACGACAGGCGGTAAACCCCTGGGCCCCAAGGACAAAGAGAACCGGAACGGTAAAAAGCCCGGTCAATCCAAACAGCAAAAAAGCCAAAATACTGCCTGCCCCACCGAGGACTCGCACAAAGGAGGCCACAGCAAAGGACAGCAGAAAGCCCCGCACCGCAAAAAGAACCGGGATACCCACCACACCAAGTGCCGTAAAGGCCAGCAAAACGGTAAGCAACGGCCAACGCAGGGTTTCCCACAAAACAGACAATACACTAGGTACGCTTAATGCTCCGCTTCGGGCAGCAGAAAGATACCCCTCTACATAGGTGGCCAGAGTGCCGTTTTCCGCTTCGGCCACCCCACCTGCCAGCAGACAGCCCGCAATGGCCCCCAGCAGAAAACTGATACTCAATACAACCAACGCAGGCAGCCATGCTGCCCACGGCAAGTCCAACACTCGGACAACTCGGCCTCGCTTCATACACTCACCTCAGGGCAAGTCTATGTACAAGTCCAATGAGATATTACTTCCCAAGTTCCTCAGCACGCTTGACACAGCGCAACATGGCATCGGCCACCATGGCCTCAAAGTGTCCATCATCAAAGGCGGACAATGCGGCCAACGTGGTACCTCCGGGGGAGCAGACTTGTCTGGTCAACTCCTCCGGTGTTTTGCCGCTTTTGAGCAGCATGGCGGCGGCCCCATCCATGGTCCCGGCAGCCAGGCGAACGGCCAAATTTCGATCCAAACCCAGTCGCTCCCCCTCTGCCGCCATGGCGGCGGCCATGCGGAAGAAATAAGCAGGAGAAGAGCCACTGAGAGCAATCACGGCATTGATGTGTTCTTCCGCAACCACAACGGTTTGCCCCGCTGCAGAAAAAAGAGCATCAACAGCCTCCAAATAGACATCAGGCACCCCGGGTGCTTCCGCAATGGCGGTAACACCCCTGCCAACCAGCAAAGGGGTGTTTGGCATAACACGAACCACATAGGCGTCGGGAAGCTTATGCTGAATATAATCGGTAGAAATACCGGCGGCAATGGAAACCACACATTTACCCGCCAGATAAGGGGCCAAGGGCGGCAGGACTTGGTCAAACATCTGAGGCTTGACCGCCAGCACCACAATTCCGGCCCACTGTGCCACTTCCTCATTGGAGGTGGTCACCCGCACCCCTCGCACCCGAAAGGCCTCGGCCTTTTCCAGGTGAGGATTAGACAGAATGACGTTTTCGGGCAACACAACGGATTGCCGTAAGGCTCCGCCCAAAATGGCAGAGGCCATATTGCCCGCACCTATGAAACCAACCCGATAACCCAGCATAAAACATCACTCCATCCTCTGCAAACTGTAACATTGATTATACCCTCCACCACCCAATGGTGCAAGGCGACCAGAGTAACTTTTTGAATTTTGTGTATTATGTCGATTAATTATGTAAACAACTTTATGTAAACTTTGCAAAAAAGAAGCAGCGCATCGAAAGGACGATGCGCTGAAAACACAAAATCTTGTAGTACCTGAGGCATCTCTTTCCTACATAAGAGGGTTTACGTTCTGTATTCGAACAAAACGTTATGTCACCACATCCACGATTTCTTCCTTTTGAGCAGAAATTACCGAAATAATCTTTGTGTAAAATGTACAGAACAGGAGACATATTAAGGCAATTCAGCGGGAGGAGCGTGGCTTTCTTCTCTTCCCTGCGGTTTTCTTTTTGGAAGAACGTCCTCCACCCAGCAGGCCAGCCATGGCTCCTCCGCACAGACAGCCGGCCAAAATGGCCCCTCCCCCATTCTCCACGCTCATACTGTCAAAACATAAAAAGCCAATGGTAAGCAGAAGAAGGAACAGGCAGGCACCCACAAAAAGGCCGATTAATAGTCCTCGGCTGCGGTGCCGCCCAACCGCCACCAATCCGCCAATCAAGGCCCCCACCACGCAGGAAGCCACCGTAAGCTGCACCATCAGCCCCTCCTTCAGCCAGCCTCCCGCTACTCCCAGTGAGGCCAAGGCCAAAAAAACCACGCAGGCCACCATCGCCACGACCCCGCCTAATAAAATATGTCCCATGACCCGCAGGGCCCGGCTTCCCTGGTCTTCTTCCCCTTTACGCATGAAAACACCCTCCCAGCATCCATTTCTTATCAAATGGTATGCCGAGAAGGTGCTTGTCATGAATATTCTTTTCGGAAAAGAGTTACTTGCCCTCGGTGGTCTGAGCCCCCTTGGAGGAGATGGCCCACTTGGTGAACTCAATGCGCACACGGTCAGCGCCGGTTTCGATCACGATGGTGTTCTCCTTCACGGCACAGATGGTACCGGTAATGCCGCCGATGGTGGTGATTTCGTCACCCACAGTCAGAGAAGCACGCATGGTAGCCGCTTCCTTCTTGCGCTTGTTCTCGGGGCGGATGAGCAGGAAATACATGATGGCAATCATTGCCACCATCATAATAATCATTGTGTAATCCAAAGTAATTCCCTCCGTTGTTTATTCTTAAAATTCGCTAGACAATAGAGTACATTATAACGTTTTTTCTTCTGCTTGACAAGCCCTTTTTGGAATTTCTGAAAACTTAGGGGTTTTGCGGCCTTTGCATACATTTCGGGCATTCACTGGGCCTTTCGATCCAAAAAGCCGCTGTACTGCGCCCGGAATTGCTCAAAGGTTCCCTCGTCCAAAGCCTTGCGAATGCGGGCCATCAGCTCATTGTAGAAATAAAGGTTGTGCATGACAGCCAAACGCATGGCAAGCATTTCGTCGGCGGCAAAGAGGTGGCGCAGATAAGCCCGCGAGAAATTGCGGCACAGAGGGCAGCCGCACTCGGGGTCGACCGGGCTTTCGTCCAGCTTGTGCTTTTCATTTTTCATATTTAAGGTGCCCTGCCAGGTAAAAAGCTTGGCATGGCGGGCATTACGGGCAGGCATGACGCAGTCGAAGAAGTCTATGCCTCGTGCCACTCCCTCGATGATGTTGCTGGGGGTTCCCACCCCCATGAGGTAGCGAGGCTTATCCTTGGGCATAAAGGGCTCTACCACGTCGATGGTATCATACATAACCTGGGTCTCTTCCCCGACTGCCAGGCCGCCGATGGCAAAGCCATCACAGTAATCCCGCTTGGTGGTCTCCTGCATATGCCAGGCCCGCAGGTCGGGGAAGGTCGCACCCTGGTTAATGCCGAAGAGCATTTGGCCGGGGTTGACCGCATCGGGCAGGTTTTTCTGCTTCTCATGCTCCACGATACAGCGGTCCAGCCACCGCAAAGTCCGTTCACAGGAAGCCTTGGCATAGTCGTACTTGGCCGGGTTCTCCACGCATTCATCAAAGGCCATGGCAATATCAGCCCCCAGATTGGCCTGGATGGTCATACTCTCTTCCGGGCCCATAAAAATGCGTCTTCCATCCAAGTGAGAGGCGAAGGTCACCCCTTCCTCCTTAATCTTTCGCAAGCCGGACAGGGAAAAAACCTGAAAACCGCCGCTGTCGGTAAGCATGGGTCCATCCCAGCGCATAAATTTGTGAAGGCCACCCATCTGCTTGACCACGGTATCACCGGGACGAAGGTGAAGGTGATAGGTGTTGGACAGCTCTACCTGGCAGCCGATATCCTTCAGGTCGAAGGCCGAAACGGCCCCCTTGATGACACCCTGGGTTCCCACATTCATAAAAACCGGGGTCTGAACCTCACCATGGGGACAGGTAAAGTGGCCACGGCGGGCACGCCCCTCTGTTTTGATTACTTCAAACACACAAAAACTCCTTAATAAATCAGCATGGCGTCCCCCATGCTCACGGGAAACCAGATTTCCAGCATGGTAACACTTTTTCATCAACTTGTGAATTCGATGGATGCCCGGCTTCGGGCGTACTCCGCATCATATCCGCAGACCTCAGTAAGGTATAGGACGTAGCTTTCCGCCCCATCCTCTTTCTCTGTTTCCCGCAGGTATTCAAAGTACGTCATAGCCCTCACTCCCGTTTCGGATATTGTAGCAGGAAATTACCCCTCTGGCAACCTCTGAAATCCGCTTATTTCGGTTTTGGGGTTGCGGCGAGTGAAAGTATATGGCAAAGCATAAAGCGTACCCACAGGAATCCAGTGCGCCTGTATCATCATTGCCGCAAAAAAGAAGAGGCCCTCCAGACGGAGAGCCTCTTCTTGCTGGGGGGATTAGCCTTTCCGGCCAGCCAACACCTCGGCTACAATCGCAACGAGGCACAGCAAAACAGAAAATCCTTGCAGGATACCCCAGCCACTACGAACCAACATCAGAATGTTGGACAGCAGGAGCAGAGCCAGTGTAACTACGACAACTTTCTTCTTGACCATAATCTTTCCGTGGGGTACAATGACGGCAGGAGGGATGCTCCCCCCCCACCTTGCGGTGGGAGGAGACTCCCACGGGTTACTTGCGAAGCCAGTCTTGGATTGTAAGTATCAGTTGTAGTAGGAATGAACCTACCGCTGAGATAGCTGCTACTATCTCAAGTGCTGATGCCTTACGTTCTGGGGCTGGCTTTTGCGTTCGCCTTTTCTTCCGCCGTTTTCCCACGGCTTTCCCTCCTTCCGATTATTCTGGGGTATTGGTATCCCCATCATCATTCTAACAGACCGGCCGCCCATGTCAATCTGATTTTGACTTGGGCGACTATTTTTTACTGCGAGATTTCAAGGCGGATTTGCCCATTCCAATCACACCACTCCGGCATAACTGGGTACAGCGTATATTCTTCGCCGTCTACCGTATAGTCGATATGTCCAAATCCAGCTTCCGAGCTATTCGTTACTATCTTCCCTTCCAGATACGGCAGATGTGGAGCGAGCAATCCACGAAGGCTTCTACCGCTTTCGGATTTCAAAAAGGCTGCCCGGCTGAAAAAAGTCATTGCTGTGCTCCCTTCGCATACGGGCATCCCAACCCCATGAAGTGTTCGGTTGGCTCCCAATCGGAAAGCACGATCTCTTGTGTCTTGTCGCACAAGCTGTCTCCTTCACCGATGTACTGGCAGTTCGGGCAGATGTCAGGATTGCAGACCATCTTTTACCTCCGCTTTGTAACACTCGGGGCAAAGAACGAAGTTGCAATTTGAGACCATCTTCTTAAACCCGGCCTTTCCGTGAATGTCTTCAAAGCACTTGGAGCAGAAGTTGGTTCCGCACTTTTCACACTCCCACATCTCCCCGTGGGACTCATCGGTGCCATCCCACTTCATTTCAAAATCGCACAGGTCGCAGGTATAGGTGTCCCGTTTCATGCTGTACATTTCCATCAACTCCCTTAATAATCCGGGTTATCTTCATATCTGTCGATAACATCATCGACATCGCCGCAGCCCCGGTCGTAGGTGTTCAGCAACCGCAACAACTCTGTGCGTCCCTCCAGCGTCGGCTTCGTATGGAGTCTCCGCTCTGCCCGGATAACATCTTCGTCTGAAAAACGTGTCGTTACTCCGGCTGGCATGGCATAGAAGATGGCGCCCTTCTCCCCTATGGCTTTGGCGGCCATTCTGAATTGCCACGAGCTAAACCATCCTTTTGATGTCGGCTTATCAAACCAGAAAATGACTTCCTGCCGTGCCAGTTCGTCAAGGGATAGGATGTGCGAGCCACGCCTCCATTTTCGTTTACTCATCCTCCTCAGCCTCCTCATCAAGCCAGAGGTCTACGGCCTCCTCACACCACCGGCCCTCGCAAACCGGGTTATGCGGGCTCAGGTTCTTTTCTATGAGCTTGTCGCAGATGATGCAGCGGGCTTCCTGCGATACGTCCATGATGGTGTCGTCGTCCATCATTCCGAGGCGCTCAAGGCGCTGTCTATTGGTCTCCATTTTCATCTGCCTCCCTGAAATTCGGGTTGAAGGTGTCCGAATAGGCCGCTGGCCCGTTCCAGTCATCGTAGCGCACGGTCTCCGTCTGCTTCCCATGCTTGAAGGTGACATTTGGGCGAATTTCGGCCCTGTCCGTAAATCCAGCCATTGACCTATTCCCACAGGTCATCCACCGGGCAAACGGCTCTCGGCAAAGCATACGGAGGTAGTATTCCCCGGTCTCCACGTTCTTCCATACCTCCGTCTGCTCCCCACGCTTCTCCTCGATGAACCTGACCTCTATAACTTTCGGTGGGTTACGCTCTGGGTCGTTGTAGTAGTCGTTCTGGGATAGCTTCGGGAACCATTGCTTACAGACTTCACTGTATTCGAGCTTGGTGTGAGAGGCAATGTACTTCGCCCCAAGCCGTTCGATGATTTCCGTCTCAAGAAACATCTTCCCAGTGTTGTTCTCTTTGTCCGTAACGACAACTGCGAGTCGCCCCTGAGAGAGCTCTCCCCCTGGCATACCACAAGCGTTCAATTCACCGATTTCTTCGCTGGTCATCAGTCTAATTTGCAATTTCACACTAAGCCCTCCTCAGTACCAAATAAAGTTAAGGCCGCCAATGGCATCAATCCTATTCGTAATCTTTGCAATATCCTTCAAGCTCTTCGGAAGGCCACCGCCATTCCAAGCAACAATCATCTCCTCCAACTCCTTGTCTGCGGATGGGGTGCAGAACGAGCATCCGAAGTTGTATACTAACTGGTCGGTATACTCCTCGTAAATGCTTTCTTTTCCGGCTATGATGCGCTGGCGCTGTTCATCGTAGAAGTTGATATTCCCAAGAAAAGCTGTACCGTGCATCATCTTGAAGGCGGCAATTTGCGTCCTATTCAGATCGTTATATGTGCTGTCCGCCTCCCGGAGTGCCGACCACCCGCCAGTGTGGGCGATATGCTCATACTGACGTCTCTTGGCAAGAGAGAGACGAACGGCTCCCTCCAGAGTCTCAATCCAGCGAGGGGAACGAAGATCAATCTTCCCGAAGTTAGCGTAGTTATAGCTCTCGGCTCCGTTTGCGTCGCTGTTCTCGAAACTCCAGAAATGGTCTCGATAGATGCAGCCATTCGGGATAGTAAGGCCGGATTTCATGAGGCTGGCCGCTTCGCTTCTCGAATAGCGGCTTTCCTCCTTATCGACCTCTTCGTTGCAGGCTGCATCCTCCCGAGTGTAGAACAGGGCTGTATTCTTATCCCCAATCTTTCCGTGGTAGGACGGCCGGAAGCAAACAACGCCGAGTTTTGCGGCTATCGTGTCAAGGGCTCTTTGCTGCCGTTCATATTCAGGACGGTCAAAAATCTTATGTTCCATTTTCATACCCTCCACTTAATTCTTCGCATGATTGGCAGAGCAGCTTTCATTCTCTCCACTTCCATGCGGCGGTCATTGTTGGTGCTGTTCTTTTTGATATACGCCTCCATCTCATCAGGCGTCTCAGGCCCCCAACCGATTGCTGCAAGGATGGTCTGTGCTCCATCAACCTTGATAGCTTTCAGTGTGTCGGTTTCGATATTCCTGCCACCCGGAAACGGCTGCATTGCGCTGAGTCTGCACAGCGGCAAATAGCCGTCTATCATGTTCTTCCCGATGTTCCAAACGATGTAGCCATACGGGACGTAATCTACCAGCTCAAAGGTATCTCCTTTGCTGGTTATTGTCTTTTTCTCTTCCATTTCAATCCCTCCGCAAAATCTGACCGCATACCGTCTGGACTGCACCGTAGAGCCATCCGTTGATGTACTCCTTCGTCCCACGCTGGAGCCAATGCTCGGAGCTATCGTCCTCCCGGTAGGCAATGTAGTCATTCCGACCAACTTTTTCAATAACAACAGGAGCAAGGTGGGTGCGAAAAGCCGGGTAATTACTAAACTGGTCAGCTACGTCTTTCATCTAAGACTCCCTCCCTTCTCTGGCCGCCGACATAATGGCCGCCATGTTATTTTCGAGCAGGTACTCCATGTCCTGTTTCCTGATGGCGAGGATTTGCCGCAGCTCATTCCAGACCGCAGCCGGGGTAAGGTACTTGCAGTTGCATCGGACGGTCAAAATCAACTCATCGAAGGTGATGCCGTCCAGCAGGTTATCGCAGGTGTTCAGGTCATCTCCGAGCTTCCAAGCTCTTTCTTCCATTATCACACCTCCTCGAAGTATTCGTCCCAGCCAATGCAGTTGGTCGGGTCATCGCCGTTGTATTCTGTTCGGTACTGCTCAAGCATCATCTGTCTGGAGAGCATTTCTCCAGTCTCGCGGTTCACATAGAACGGCCCAGCCTCCCGAAGCTCGTACTCTCTTATTTGCTTCAACTTAAGCGGAGCTTCGTACTCCACATAACCCCAAACTCTGCTGGTGAGGTTCGGAATCTCTATGCGGTCTTCGTAGCTGACTACGTTTTTCGCAAGCCGTGGGAAAGTGCCGGGCATCGGCGGTCTCTGCGTCAGGTAGTATCTGAACATGATCCTTACATCTCCTTCTCAACCGGGAAGTAAGCGGTAACGCTGGCCTCCAAGCTCTTAGGCCACCCCTGCGGGTACGGATGCTCATAGCCATCGGTAAACGGGACGATGGCGGTGGCTTCCACGCCAACCGCCTCCATAAAGGGTGCCGGGCAGCAGCGGAAGGTTCTCAGGTTGACTCTTTCGCACTCCATCGTACCGTGATGCTCTTGGATGTGGCTGGCGTTCCACGCCTTGGCCGGGTCATACCCGGCCAACTTCATGTGATCTCGAACGGTCATCATCTTCGTCTCCTCCTTTCAGGCGATGTAGCCGAACAGGGCTTCAAGTTCTTCTCTGGTCTTGTCGTGCCAGTTGGCCCGGTAGGTGCCAAACTCGGCGCTCGGCAGGAGGCCATAGCCGGTGCTGTGGGTGTCGATTTGCTTACCGTTGGCCCAGAACTCATAGAGCATCACCGAGCCGCCGTTGATTTCCCGCACCAGTTTCAGTTCAAAGAGGTTTCCGCAGATTGAGCAAAATGTGTAGTTTCTCCACATTGAGTGCTCCAGCTCGGAAATCCCACGAATGAAAGCCGCTGCCGGGATGATGTTCTGCTTTACCCACTCGACTTCACCCTTCCGAGCCTTCGCCATCTCCGCTTCGTGCTGCTTGATGGTCTTGACCTGCGCCATCCGGTAGGCGTCCTCTTTGGTCATGTGGCTGGACTCCATGTAAATCTGCTCCACCCTCTGGTACTCATCCCATGTGGCCTTGGTTTCTACGGCCCCGGTGCCTTTCAAAAACTCCTCGTACAGCATCTCTAACCGCTCCTTCCGTATTGGTAATTTATTTTCTGTATCATCATCTTAACTTACCCATCCGGTAAGTCAAACTTAAAATGACAGATTACAGAAATTTTTTACCATGTTCCTTCCGGCTTTTATTCCAGGCTTCCGGCTTATCCATACCGACGTTGGAAGAACTCTGCGCCGCTTTTACTGACGGGAGAGATGGAGTTATACCCTCCGTCCCAAAGCTGGTAGTAAGCCACGAAAAACCGTCCAGAGGCGTCCTTGAACAATTCCATGAAAAACTGGTCTCCGTGCATCGCCCTGGAGTTGCAAACGGCATCCGCCTTCCCGGTGTCATAGGCCACTCCATCCACCATTTGGGACACTCTGGGTCCAGCCGGTCGAGTCTTTGGCCGTGCCGCTTCCCCGCCGCTCTGCTCAACCTTGATGTCAAAGCCCAGGGCCCGGATTGCATTGAGCCAGTCGTTGGCCGGGAAGGTGTCTTTCTTCAACCGGCTGTTGAAGAGCTGCGGGCTGCACTCCAGCTTCTTGGCAAGGCTGCGCTGGGACGTGTTCGTTTTTTCCATCAGCTCAATGAGCATGGCTGCTGCGTTCACTTTAACCATCTGTAACCCTCCCCATTG
>CAZHWK010000028.1:0-11033 GCA_964536405.1 uncultured Oscillospiraceae bacterium | reverse complement strand
GCAGAGGGGAGGACACGCTTTTTATCTTTCTCCGCTCGTTTTCATCCAGAGCGGATTGACGGTGCCCCAATGGGTAGGGTAAAAAAAGTTTCCCGGTGTAGACATAACATACACCGTTTTTCCCTATCTCTTATTCCATCCACCCGATGCCACAGCAGTTCCCCTCCTTTTTCTACATGCAAAAAGCATGCCAAGTGGCTCAAAACGATTGAAAAGCCCGTCGCATTATGGTAGAATACTTTCTGTTGCATGGGGTTCAATCACAGCAACATGCACAAAACTATGTTTCCATTCTTCCATTTCACTTTTACCATATCAGAAAGAGGGGCTTCAGCATGGAGCTGAATATGCAACTGAAGCAAACCCAGACCCTTTCTCCCCAGATGATCCAGGCCATGCAGGTATTGCAAATGGGCACCCAGGAACTGCGGGACTATATTCAGGAAACATTGCAGGAAAACCCGGTCCTGGAAGCCGAGGAGGGCCCCGGCGGGGACGAAACCACCCTGCTGCTGCGAAAGCTGGACTGGCTGGACCGCTCCACCGTGCAGCATTACAGCTATACCCCCGACGACGACGATGACCGGGACCCGCTGGAACGGTTTGGCGGCGTGCAGGACGGGGAGGAGCATCTTTGCCTCTATGTCCTGTCCCAGCTTCCCTCCCTTCACCTCTCCCCTGCGCTGGAGGGAGCGGCCCGATACCTGGTGGAATGTCTGGATCCCAACGGCTATCTGGACGAGCCTTTGGAGGTTTTAAGCACCGACTTCGGTCTGCCCACCCCTCTGTTGGAGGAAGCTCTGGCCATTATCCAAGGGCTGGAGCCCGCCGGGGTAGGGGCCAGAACCCTGTCTGAATGCCTGTGCCTTCAGCTTGCCCGCCGGGGGGATGACACCGCCCTGGCCCAGGCCATTGCCAAGGACTATCTGGACGCTCTGGCCAAAAGCCACTATGGGCTAATCGCCAAGGCCCTCGACCAACCCCAGGAAGCCATTCGGGCTGCCTGCGACCAAATCCGCTCCCTGAACCCAAAGCCCGGCGCTGGCTTTGCCGCCCGGGAGCATCTGGTGTATATCAATCCCGATTTGTTTGTGGTCAGCTTTCCTGACCACTTTGACCTGCTTCCAAACGACTATTTTTTCCCCTCCTTGCGCCTGTCGGGCTACTATCAAAGTCTGCTCACCGAAACCCAGGATGCCGAAGTCACCGATTACCTGCGCAACAAGGTGCGCCAGGCCCAGTGGGTGGTCAACAGTGTCCAGCAGCGGCGGGATACCCTCCTATCCTGCGCCCGGTGCATTCTGGCCGAGCAGGAGGCCTTTTTCCGGTACGGGCCGGGCCACCTGGTTCCCCTGGGCCTTGCCCAGGTGGCGGCCACCATGGGGGTGCATGAGTCCACCGTCAGCCGGGCCGTGAAGGACAAGTATCTGCAATGCAGCCACGGGGTCTACCCCTTGAGCTACTTCTTCTCCCGCAGTCTGGGCAAGGGTGAGGTTTCCTCCCCCGACGGGGCCAAGGCCCTTCTGCGCCGGCTGGTGGAAGGGGAAAACAAGCAAAAGCCACTGTCTGACCAAAAGCTCTGTGCCCTGATGGAAACCGAGGGGTGCCAGCTCTCCCGCCGGACGGTGGCCAAGTACCGGGACGAGCTGGGCATTCCACCCGCCACCGGACGGAAGGAATTTCCCTGAAAGAGCGTACACGGAGGAAAGGGTAGCCCACAAAACCACCTTATCCCGCCTTGGGTGATAAGAGGCCGACCTTCCTACAATTTTGCCGATGCAAAGGAATGACTAATGTTGATGCAGTATAAAGCCGTCTTTTTTGACTTTGATTACACCCTGGGGGATGCCACCGATGCCATTTTCGCCGGGTTTCTCCACGGTATGAAGGTGCTGGGGCAGCCCGCCCCCGACCGGGAGGCCGTGCGCCGCACGGTGGGCCTTCCTCTGGAGGTGGCCTACGAGGGCCTGACCGGGGACACCGACCCCGCCCACCAGGCCCAGTTCCGGGAGGCATTTGCCTCGGTGGCCAAGCCCATTCAGGCCAAGGGGGTCCCCCTCTTCCCCGGGGCCGCCGAGCTTCTGCGTACCCTGCACCAGCAGGGCATCCATGTGGCGGTGGCCTCCACCAAGCAGCGGCCCACCTTGGAGCAGATTTTGGGCGGCCACGGACTTCTGGACACCCTGGACTTCGTCATTGGCGGGGACGATGTGGGCCACATGAAGCCCGACCCCGAGTGCCTGCATCTGGGCCTTTCCCGGCTGGGCCTTACTCCCGGAGAGCTTCTCTTCTGCGGGGATACCGTCATTGATGCCGAAACCGCCCAGCGGGCGGGCTGTGACTTTGCCGCCGTCTTAAACGGCACCACCCCCGCCCAAGCCTTTGAGGCTTTCCCAAGCGTGCATATCTCCCCCGACCTATCCGACCTGCAAACCTGGCTGGGGCTGTAACGAATTTTCCTATTAAAAAAGGCGGCATCGTCACGATGCCGCCTTTTTTTCGCCCTTACTCCTCCTCCAAATCCCGCAGGGCGTGGTAGGAGGTAAAAAATGTCTGATAGCCCAGAGTCACAAAGAGCACCACCGTCAGGGCGGTACAGCCCAAGATGGCCAGCATAATGCCGATTTGGTACTTGATGGCGGTCAGGGGAAAGGTGCCCGACAAAATCTGTCCCGTCATCATACCGGGCAGAGAAACAATGCCCATGGTGAGCATATTGTTCATGGTGGGCAGAATGGCACTGTCAAAGGCATCGTTGACAATCTCCCGGGTGGCCGCCCGGGGGCTGGCCCCCAGCATGAGGGAATTTTCCACCATGGTGCGCTTTTCCCGCATCCCGGCGCACAGCTTTTTGGCCCCCAGGGCAATCCCCGTCATGGCATTGCCCACAATCATCCCGGACACCGGGATGCAGTACTGGGGATCAAACCACGGCTCCACCCGCAGCACGGCGAAGAGAAAGACCCCCGCCGTCACCAGATAGCCCGCCACCATGCACACCGCCATGAGCCGTTTTAGCTCCCGGCTCATGGGAATTTTAACCCGCTTGGCAGCGTTATACACCGCAAAGCCCAGCATGACGGCCAGCATCAGCAGGGTAATCCACCAGCTGGGCCGCTCAAACACGAACATCAGCACAAAGCCCATGGCGGTCAGCTGAACCGTCATGCGGGTGGTGGCCAGCAAAATCAGCTTTTCCCGCCCCACCCCCCGGGCCTTGGACAGCACCAGCAAAAGCAGGACAAACACATAGGCAATGGCCAGATTGGCCAGGGGCAAGTCCATCACCGAGCTGTTCATGCCCCCACCTCCTTCACCCTGCCCCGCTCCATGCGGACCAGGCCGCCCGGGAACATCTTCTCCACCTGGGGGGAGTGGGATACCAGGATGAGCTGCCGCCCCCGCTCCCGGGCAAAGTGGGCCAAATTGCCAATCATCAGGGCCTCGGTCTCCCGGTCCAGAGCGGCCGATGGCTCGTCCATCAAATAGGTTTCGGCATTCATCAGCATGACCCGGGCCATGCAAAGTCTCTGCCGTTCCCCGCCCGAAAGCTTGTCGCAAAAGCTGTCCAGGGGCTTTGCAAGCCCCACGCAGGCCAACGCCTGCTCCATCTCCTCCCGGGTGGCGGGGCTGTCCTCGGAAAAGCGCAGGCCCACCTGGAGGTTCTCCTCCACCGTGCCGTCATACAGCACCGGGCTTTGCCCCAGCATGACCACCCGGCGGCGCAGGGCCAGGGGGGCAATCTGCCCCAGGGGGTGGCCGTTGTAGGTGATTTCCCCCTCGTCCGGCTCCACCAGGCGGTTGAGGTGGCGCAGCAGGGTTGTCTTTCCGCTGCCCGACGGGCCGGACAAGCAAATGACAGGCTGGTGCAGCTCTAAAAAACCAATATCCAGAATGTTCTTATATTTTAGGTTGCGGATGACAAACATACAGGTTCCTCCCCCATCGTCAGCTCAGTATACCACAGTGGAAGGTAGATTTCCATTTTCTACTCTCAGATTTTACACACGCAACAGGGGATATGCAAAAGGGGACAGGGCCAAAGCCCTGTCCCCTTTCCACTTTTCATCCGTTACTCGCACAATTCAAGGCGGTCCAGCAGGACGCACATCCGGGCCATATCCTCGCTGAGGTTGAGGTTCCCCTTCTCGTCCCCCCGCATGGCCCCCTTGTCCATCAGCTTTTTCACCGCCCCCTTGGCCCAGTCGGGCAGGTCGGCATAGGTTTCATACACCATCTTCTTCTCCTCCTTCTCTTCGGGCTGCTCTACCGGCTCTCCGGCGGTCTGTTTCCATGTTTTGAAAAATGTTTCCGGGCTTCCATAGGTGGCAATCAGCCACTTGCAGGAGGCCGATGGCATATACCGTTTCAGCTCCAAATGGGGCCGGTCGGGAAAGCTTTTCCAGTCCCCGCCCCAGGTCAGGCCAAGGCCCTTGCCGATGGCTCCGCATTTTTCAAAAAAGCCGTCGGTATTCACATACTCCTGCCCCTTCTTGTTGCGGCAGAAGTCAAAGGCCACCCCCCAGCAGTGGGGGGAGTTGGGGTACTTGGCCCGGGTGACGATGCTCCCCGGCTTGGTGCGCCCCTGCTCATACAGGGCGGTCTGCTCGGCCTGGGTACGCAGGGTTTCGGTGATCAGCACATTCAGCCCCGCCCCCAGGCAACGGTGGCGAAATTCCTCGGCAATGGGCCGCAGTTCGGGATGCAGCTTTTCAATTCCCCGCATGGCTGTCCCCTTTCTCCCGCAGGACCTCCAGGGCATCCCGCAAAAAGGCGGGATAGGGCACCCCCATCAGACCAAGGTTTTCCAGCACCGACAGGGCTTCGTTGGCCACAAAGAAGAGGATGACCGCCGTGCGGCTAAACTGGCCCCCCAGCACCCCGTCCAGCCGGACAGCCAGCAAAACCAGCACCAGCTCGGCCCCCTTCTTGCAAATGCCCCGAAAGCCAATCCGGCTGTCCAGGGCCCCGTCGGTGCTTTTGGCCGATTTCTTGAATACCCCGGCCACCACCATGCCGGTCACATAGTCGGCCGCCATGCACCACAGCAGGGCCTGCAAGGGGGCATCCCATCCTCCGAACAGCTGGGCCACCGCCGAACCGCTTAAGGCCAACATGGCCAGCAGCCACCGCTTCACGCTTGTATAATCTTGCACTTTACTCCCTCACTTTACTAATTTCTCCAAGGCCTCCCAGCTTAGGCCCAGGGCCTCCACCTGGCTCCAAGCGGCAAACCGCTGCTCCATCATGGCCCAGGTGATGTACCAGAAGACATACTCTACCTTTAGATGGCAGGGCAAAATATCCTCAATGATTTTCTTCATCTCGTCATAGCCATCCGGGATGCCGGGCACCTCGGGAAAGCGCACCTCCACCGTCTGGGCGGTCTTTCCCTCGCTGGCCACAGCATTCAGGCCGCAGCCGGCCAGGTTGTCGTTGATGGCCGCTAGGGTAAAGCTGTCACCCCCCACCCGCAACAGGGCGGCCAGGGCGGCCCGCCTGCGCTCCTGCTCGGTGGTCACCGGGCGGCGGGAAAACAGGCTTTCAATCTTGGAAAGCCCTTCCTCTCCGGCGGTGGTCAGGTCGGCCTGGGCATGGGCGTTGTCCAGAAAGGCCTGCACCTCGTCCAGGGCAAGGCCGATGCTCTCCAGCTCGGCGCCGTTGATGGTCGCCTCCAAGCGGTAAACCCCCAGGGGGGCCAAAAGGGCCTTCAGATACTCTCCATAGCTCATAAAAGCTCCACCACCTCCACCGTCCCAAGGGTAGGAAGTTCATCGGCGGCCACGGCCACATCGGCCGCCGGGCTGCTCACCACATAGTTGGCCACCCCTTCTACGTCGTAGACCAGCTTCCCCAAATCGGCCCGCAGAACATTGCGCCCCAGTCCCTTGCCGTTAAAGTAACCGGCCAGGGTGCTTTCCACCCGCTTTAGCAGGCTGGCCTTATCCTGCCCCTCGGCCGCCTTCACCTGAACCGTTACGTTCACCGCCTTTGGAGTGGGGGCACGGACCAGCACATCCACCGCAATCTCCCGCCGGGTTTCAAAATAGTCCTGTACCTGGGCAATCAGCTCCCCATCGGGCACCCCTGCATCGGTGGCAATGACCACATCCACCGTGCCAATCCCACGCTTTCGTGGAATGACGCTGGCCGCCGCCACCTGGGAAAAGGACAAGGCCCCCTGCTGGTAAAAGGCGGCATTGGCCCCGTTGGGCAGTCTTTTGTAGGTGTCCAGCACCCGCTTACGAAGGGCCTCGTCCCCCTCCTCGTCCACCCCGCCCACAAAGGGCTGTGGATTGCTGCACCGGCTCACCCCCACGGGGGCCACCGCCATGGACAGGATGCTTCCGGCAGCCACATTGCCCGCCGCCCCCGGCTCTATGGCCCGGGCCGGGGCCTCTACCCAGCTTGCCCCCGCCGCCAAGTTGGCCGCTTCGGCGGTTTCAAACCGAACAAGGCCCGCCGTCATACAAACCGTCCCCGCCGGAATGGTCAAATCGGCCCCCAGCGGGCTGTCCACCGTAAAGCGGATGCTCCCCTGGGCCTTGGCCGCCCCTCGGCGGGTTACCCCCCGCAAAAAGGCGTGCCGTTCCAGATATTCCCCGTCGGCCGACTGGGGAAAGCACTGCCGCACCACCCAGTCGGCCTGGATGTACAGGCTGTATACCTCGGCGGCCACGGCGTACAGCCGCACGGCCAAATCCCCTGCCCCCGACGCTTCCAGCCCGGTACGCTTTGCAAAGGCCGCCATCATCTGGCCGTACAGCTCTTCCATACTCTTCATCTCATACCTCCACTTTGATGTCCAGGGCCTCCCCCCGCCAGCTCATCCAAAGGGTCAGGACCAGCCTGCCCCCCTCTTCGGCGGCTTTGGCCCCGGTCACCGTCAAATCGGCTTCCTCGGCCAGGGCTTCGGCGGCATACTGCCGGGCCAGGGCCTCCCAGGCCGAGGGCTTTTCCCGGTTCAGGGTATACAGGCGGCTGCCCAGTTCGGGCAGGAAGGGGAACTGCCCCCGCCGTGCCGTCAGCTTCCACAGCACCCGCTGCAACAGCTCCTCCCGCCCCTCCGCCCGGCAAAAGCCCCCCTTGCCATCGGGCAGATAATCTCCGTTTCTCACCAAAAGCTCCATCTCAGCCCCCCACCACAGGAGGCTTGGCCAGGCGGCTGATCAGGGCCTCCAAGTCCTCTCCGTTGACCTTGACCTGCCCGGTCAGCTCCACCGAGCTGCCGCACCGTACCGATGCCCCTTCCCCGCTCAGCATAACCTCCCCAGGGGCCAGATTGTCCCCCTGCTCCATGCCGTCCACCCCCAGAATGTAGGGGCTTTCCAAATCCTGTCCGGCCTTCAGTACCAGCACCTCCTGGCCCACCCTGGGCCGCCAGGTCAGCCCACCAGGGGAACACAGGGCCACCTGCCGCCGCTCCCCCGCCAGATAGACCGCCGCCTGGGGCCCCTGGACCGTCACCGGCCCGCTTTCGGCCACCGCCTCACGGGCCACCGGCTCATTTCGTCCCTTGGACAGCCACATAGGGCCATCCCTCCTTTCAAATTACCGTATCGGGGCTTCCCAGCTTCAGGGTGGTGGTTCCGCCTCCCTCGTCCCGGGTTACCGTACTTTCCAGTACCCGCCAGGTCCCCGACCAACCCGGCCTGTCCAGACGTATCATCTCCCCAGGCCAGGCGAAAAAAAGCCGGGGCACACATACGCTCAAGGTGTGCAGCCCGGCTTTTGATTTTTGCAGTTGAAATTGGGCACTGTACCGCATGGCCTGTGCCGTAGGCTTGCCCTGGGCACTCACCACCCGGCGGCACCGTCCCCCTTTGGCGGCAAAGTCGGGGTCGCTCACCCGCTCCACCACCTGCCGCCGCTTGTCCCGCACCAGCACTTCGGACAAAACCCCATACCGGTTTTCGGTGCGGGTGATGGAGGTCACAGGCACCTGTGCCCCCAAAACCTTCACCCGCCCATCGGCAAAGGGGGCCAGCACCAGCCGCCCCTCCAAATCAAAGCGGGGCGGTACCCCGCCGTGATAGCGGGCAAACTGATACAGCACCTGCCACTCGCTCTGCCCTGCGGCCACCGAAAAGCCGGGACAGGCCGGAATGGGCCGGCACTCCCCCACTCCAATGCCGTAAGGCTCCACATGGTCCCGCAGAATATCCCCCAGTGTGGCGGCGGTGTAGTCGGCACTCTGGGCCTCATTGTCCAGCAGCAGGGCGGCCATGCTCCGCCCGGCAAAGCTCACCCTGCGCCCCTTGGGGCCAAGGCCCCACTCCACCTCGTCCACCACCCCGGTAAAGACAAGCTTTCCCCCCTCATAGGCGGTCAGACGGATGACCTTGGGGTAAATCTCCTCATCCCCTTCCCGGGATACCGCCTCGATCCAAAAGCTGTCGCAGGGCACCCCGCAGGCATACTCAAACCGATAGGCCAGGGGGGCGGGCAGGGTGTAGGTTTTTCCCTCATAGCTGCTCAGCTGTACCCTCATGGCCCCACCACCACCTTCTGCCCCACCGTAATCAGGTTGGGGTTTTTAATCTGTGGATTTTGCGCAATCAGCCGGGCAAGGGGAATGCCATAGCGGTTTGCAATGGCCCAAAGGGTTTCCCCCTTGGCCACCGTGTGGAAAAGGGTGCCCGCCGTTCCGCCGGCGGCCTGACCGCTCCCCCCACTCTGCCCTGACGTCCCCGTTCCCGTCGTTACCTCCCGAAGACCCTCGTCCCTGATTGGGGGGCATTCCCAGAAGGAAAAGCGGTATCGTACATAGTTGCTCCTTGGCTCCTGGGCCAGGGACAGGTCCACAAAATAGGCGTTGGCCGCCTGCCAAACCGGATGCACCAGCAGGCCGGGGGTATTCTCGTAAAAAAGGCTGGCCAGGGCCTTAAACTGGTCATAGGCCCCCGGGCCAATAAATTCCCCTTCCCCCTGCATCACCCGATAGCTCTGCCCCATGGCTTCCAGCTCGCAGCTTCCGCCGGGAATGGGGTGGACGGCCATCCGCCGCTCATAGCCGATGGTATAGGTGCGGGGATTGTGGGGCCATATAAAGGTTTTAAAGCGCATGGGGGACAGTGTACTCATTGCCATGTAAACCCTCCGTCATACCGTCTTGCATCCCGGCCCACCAGCTTGTCCAGGGCGGCGGCGTCCAAGCCATAGCTTCTCGCTTCCCCGGCCGTTCCCTTTTCCAGAGGAATCCAACCCCCGCTGGGTTCCCGCCGGTATCCGGCGGCCTGCCGGGTGCGCTTCATGCTCTCATACAAGGCCTCTTCGCCCCCCCAAAGGGTCGGCTCGAAGGACAGCTCCCGGGCGATGGCCGACCCACGTTTCCAACCTCCAGCCAAGGGGAGGTCAGTCAGCCGGGCCACCCCCTCTGCCCTCTCTCTCCCTTCCTGCTTCCGGGCCAAATGAGCGGTTTCTTTCTCTGAAAGGCCGGTGTGAGAACCCGCATCGTCCTCTACCCCTCCCTCAGCTCGGGCCTCTTTGGGCCAAGGGGCTTCTTCCTCCTGTTTTTGCTTTCGCCTTATGCCCCCTTGGGGGAAAAGGGCGGGCAATTCCTCCCCCTCCTGCTCTTCTTCCTCCAAAAGGGCTTCCAGAGCATCCATCATCCCTTTTCCCCTCCCTTCATCCGTTCATACCGCCCGGTGTCAAAGGCGGGGTTTTCCACCGCCTCCACCGTCCCCGCCGGGGCTCCGCAAGCGGGGCACCGCCCCTCCCCGGCCTCGGCCTGGCAGGCCGGACAGAGGGCGGCCAGGGCTTCCTCGTCATCCAAACTCATGTTCAGCAAACACCAAAGATAGTCCCGGTCTGTCATGTCCCTCGCCCGTTTTTCGGTAGGAAGAGCCCCAAACTTCCGAAGCACACGCCACTGAAGACGCTCATAAGGCGTGTGCTCCAGGCTTTTTTTAGCTCTTCTACCCCCTGCTCTCCCATCTGAGCCGAGGGGTTTTCCCTCCGGTTAAATTCGCTCCATATTCGGGCCAGGCGGCCAATTTCCTCCACCCGCATGGCTCCAAGCACCTGACTGCCGTCTGCAAAGACGGGCCGCCCCCTCTTTTCCAAAGCTCTGGCCAGCAGGCAGGCATTGGCGCAAAGGGCCTTTTCCCGCTGGTCCACCGCCAGCTCCTGCCCCTCTCGGCGGGCTTCCAGAACCTCTTTGGCACTCAGAAGGCGCAGGCTTCGCCCGTCCTCCAACTCCAGCCGCTGCCGGGGGGCAAAAAAGCTTGCCTGTCCCCTCATGCCTTGGCCTCAATTCTCTTGGCGGCCACAATGCTAATTTTCTCCACCGCCATAGCACCCAAATTCCCGGTTTCGCCGATGGTGCTCCACTGACAACCGGAATAGATAATCTTCCGGTCGGGCTTGCAGATAACCAGACTGAAATTCTCCAGCTCGTGGAAATTCAGCCCATCCCGCACCGCCTCGTCGGTGGCGTAAAGCCGGGTCAGCTCAATCACATGGTTGCGCTGACCTGGAATGGTGGCCACCGGCTGTTCCTCCCCGAAGGCCTCCACCACCCGGCTTGTCTTGCTGGTCTTGGCCACATAGCTCTGTACCACGGCCACCTTCCGACCGTTAATTTCCAAATAAATGTCACTACTGGTGGGAAATCCCTTTGCTTTCATACCTTCTTCACTCCTTCTATAACCAGCCCTGCGGGCCTAGCCTTTTTACTCTTTTGTCACGTTGCGCTTTGGGCCCACGGCCGGGGTCGATAAGTTGCGATTGCACACCCCCCTTGACCGCCGGAGGCGGGCATGGTACCATCGGTAGACTTGACCAGGGGCGTGTAGTGCCACGTTTTTTTCTTTGGGCCGCCATTTCTTTTTTGACAAAACAAAAAAGAAATGGTGGATGCCTGTCGGGGCAACCCCGACGTATTTCCCCGACCCCCGCAGGGGGCGAAATCCCTCCACGGCCCGCAGGCCGTGTTCCCAAAACTCCGCCTGTCATGCTCTGGATTGGGCACGCTGGTCTGGGTGATAACCTCTACGACTTCGCAAAAATCTTCCCTTGCCCAGGGGGCAAAG
>CAZHWK010000027.1:0-11405 GCA_964536405.1 uncultured Oscillospiraceae bacterium | reverse complement strand
CTTTCCCCCTCCCAGCGCAAGCAGGGCCGCTGGCTGGTTACCCTGGATAACGGCGACCTGCTGCGGGTAACGGAAAACGAGGTGGTGGCCTTCGCCCTCTACTCCGGCATGGAGCTGGTGGAAGAAGCTCTGGCCGCCCTCGCCGCCGCCGCCCAGCAAGCCCGGCACAAGGAGTATGCTCTCAACCTTTTATCTGCCCGCCCCCTCTCCCGGGCCGAGCTTTTAAAAAAGCTGGGAGACAAGGAATGTCCGCCTGGGGAAGCCACGGCCATTGCCGACCGGCTTACCGAGCTGGGCTATCTCAACGATGAGCAGTATGCCCACACCCTGGTGCAGCACTATGCCGCCAAGGGGTACGGCCCCTATAAAATAAAGGACGAGCTTTACCGCCGTGGAATACCCAAGGATTTTTGGGACACCGCCCTGGCTGAGCGAGGTGACCCGGACGACGAGCTGGATGCCTTTTTGGCCAAAAAGCTCCGGGGGGTGGAAAACCCCGACCGGGCGCAGCTGAAAAAAGCGGGGGACGCCCTGGCCCGCCGGGGCTATTCCTGGCGGGACGTAAGCGCCGCCCTGCGCCGATACGGCGCAGAGATTGAGGAGGATTAAGTCATGGATACAATGGAATGTTTACTTACCCGGCGAAGCATCCGCAAGTATAAAAGTGACCCCATTCCCCAGCAAACCATGGAAGAGATTTTAGAGGCTGCCCTGTATGCCCCTTCGGCCGTCAATCTGCAGCACTGGCACTTTGTGGTGGTGCAAAGCCCGGAAAAGCTGGCCCAGTTCAAGGAAATCATGGTACGGGTACAGAATAAGTTTCGCCCCATTTTGGCCCAGCGGTTTGAAAAGCATCCAGAGGCCATTGGGGAAACTGAAACCTTCCTCACCAGCCTGGGCGGCGCCCCTGCGGTTGTGCTGGCCTTCTTCTTGAAAGAGGAATTCCCCGACCGGGACGGGGCCATGCAAAGCGTGTCGGCCGCCATTGAAAACCTCATGCTGGCCGCCTGGGCCAAAGGCCTTGGCACCTGCTGGATATCGGCCCCCCAGCGCATGGGCTTCGGCCCGGAAATTGCGTCCACCTTTGCCCCGGGCAAGGGGGAATTTGTATCCGCCATTACCTTGGGCTGGCCTGACCAGGTAGGCAAGCTCCCGCCACGCCGGGAGGGCCGGGTCCAGTATATTTAATAAGGAGAATGTACCCTTGAAAGTTGCGTTTGTATCCCTCGGCTGTGCCAAAAACCTGGTCAACACCGAGCAAATGATGGCCCTGTGCCGCAAGGAGGGCTGGACGGTCACCGGCGATCCCGCCGGGGCCGATGTAGCTGTGCTTAACACCTGCGGTTTTATCGAAGGGGCCAAAAGCGAAGCCATTTCCAATGTGCTGGACCTGGCCGCCCTCAAACAGGACGGCCAGCTTCAAAAGCTGTTGGTGGCCGGCTGCCTCAGCCAGCGGTATCGGGACGAAATTCTGGAGGAACTGCCCGAGATTGACGGCCTGCTAGGTACCGGAAGCTACACCGATGTGGTGGAGGCGGTCAAGGCCGCCATGGACGGGGATATTCCCACCTATTTTGGGGACATTGACCACACCATTGAGGATGGCAATCGGCTGATTTCCACCCCCGGCCACACCGCCTATCTGAAAATTGCCGAGGGGTGCGACAACTGCTGCGCCTACTGCATCATCCCCAAGCTCCGTGGCCGCTACCGCAGCCGCCCCATGGACTCCCTGCTGGCCGAGGCCAAGACTTTGGCAGACGGCGGGGTGAAGGAGCTTATCATCATCGCCCAGGACATCACCCGCTATGGCACCGACTTTGACGGCAAGCGGCACCTGGCCGAGCTGCTGCACGAGCTGTGCCGCCTGGACTTTACCTGGATACGCCTGCACTACCTCTACCCTGACGAATTTGATGACACCCTGATTGATGCCATCGCCTCCCATTCCAAAATCGTCCCCTATCTGGACATCCCCCTTCAGCACTGCAACGACGCCATTTTGAAGCGGATGAACCGCCGGGGCACTAAGGCCGAGATCGAAGCCCTGCTGGACAAGTTGCGGGCCAAAATTCCCGGCCTTGTCTTGCGCACCTCCCTCATTGTGGGCCTGCCCGGCGAGGGGGAGGCGGAATTTGAGGAGCTGTGCGACTTCCTGCGCCGCCACCGGATTGAGCGGGCCGGAGTATTCCAGTTCTCTCCCGAGGAGGGAACCGCCGCCGCCGTCATGCCCGACCAGGTACCCAGCGAGGTGGCCGCCCACCGGGTGGAACTTCTGGTGGATCTGCAATCCCGGGTCATGGACGAGTATAACGAGGGCCGCCTGGGCAGCATGATGGAGGTCCTGTGCGAGGGCTTTGACGGGGAAGCCGGGTGCTTTTCCGGACGGAGCTATGCCGACTCCCCCGACATTGACGGCCGGGTGCTCTTCACCGCCGCCGGGGTCATTCCCGCCGGGGAATTTGTGAAGGTTCGGATAACCGGCACCGAAAACGGGGAGTTGATTGGGGAGGTCGAGGAATGAATACCGCCAATAAGCTGACCATGCTGCGGGTACTGCTCATCCCGGTGTTCCTGGTGAGCCTGTACCTGTTTTACCCCGCCTCCAACTATCTGGCCCTTGGCATTTTCATCCTGGCCAGTGTCACCGACTTTATCGACGGGTACATTGCCCGGCATTATAATCAGATTACCGACTTTGGCAAATTCATGGACCCTCTGGCCGACAAACTGCTGGTGCTGGCCGCCATGATGTGGTTTGTGGATCTGGGCCAGATGCCTGCCATGGTGGTTTTTGTGGTGCTGGTGCGGGAGTTCGCCGTCAGCGGAATGCGTATGGTGGCCGCCGATAAGGGCAAGGTCATTGCGGCCGGCTGGTCGGGGAAGGTGAAAACCGCCTCCACCATGGTCTGCCTGTGCCTGATGTTCATCCCCCCCTTCTGCTTCCTGGCCGTGGGGCCCTTCCAGATGAACGACATTTTGGTTTGCATCATTCTGATCACCACCGTTTACTCGGGCATTGAGTATTTCGTCAAAAACCGGGACGTTTTCTCGGGTGCTATGTAAGACTAAAAAACGTGGTGTACTGCGTGAGGGCGGTACACCACGTTTCAGCTTGTCGAAAAAGTTTCTTCGTGAAGCTGCTGCACTTTTTGAACCTTTTTCAGGTTCAAAAAGTGGTTTGACTGCACGTGAAAGGAAAACCTGACGGTTTCCTTTCACACGATCTTTCCCTCCGACCCCTTGGGCCGGTGGGTGTATCGACAGCCTAAAGGGCCTGTTGCAAAATAAAAGTCTTAAAAATTAGGTTGCATAAAAAATTACAGAGAACTTCACTTTAAAAAGTTCTCTGTAATTTTTTTAACAGATCAATTTTTGATTTTGGCCTAACATCTGCATTTTGCAACAGGCCCACTCCATATTTCCCTACATCCGGCAGGAGCCAATATTTTGTTATTTCATCCCTTCGCTCTTTTTTGGTGCTCGGCACGCTTGGCATCGGCATCATCCAGCCCGGCCTGGCGGTCATAGCCGTACACATAGCGCAGTTCAAAGGGGTTCATCACCTCCACAGAGGTCACCTTCCCCTCCTGCAAATAGAAGGTGACATCCCGAATGTCGTTACTCTCTTGGGTAAAGGGCTGCCAGGTGTAACCGCAGTCAAACCGGAAATCAGGCTCCGGGTCCCCGGCCATCTTTTGAACCTCCGGCTCGGCCTGCTCCTTCTCCAGATAGTAAAGCCCCTCGGTGTATGCCCCCAGCAGCTCCTCCTCCGAGCTGCCCACCCCGATATTCAAATCGGTTTTGGCCCCCTCGGCATTGGTCCAGAGGTAGGAGATATACTCCACCCCGTCCGGTTCATAGAAGTCGGTTTCCACCAACAGGCTGGCCCCATCTTTCAGGGTGTACCAGTAACGCCTGTACATATGGGGCACTAAGCCGTCTCCATCGTAGGTAAATTCCCGCTCGGGTTCCATGTCGCTTTGGTAGCGTTCAAAGAGGGTGAGGGGCTTCTCTACCCCGGGAATGGTCAGGGAAAAGGAGTTGGATACCCTGTCGTCATATCGCTGGGAAAAGCGAAAGTCGTACAGATACTCAATTCCCTCGGCCACATCCTCCGGAATGGTGGGTCGGTCCCCTGTCGGTTCCTGTGTGGGTGCTGGTTGGGTGGACGGAAGGCTCTCCCCGGTGGGAACCGTGGGTGCCGCTGTTTCCGCCCCCGGGCCGCCGCAGGCACTTAGGACACACCCCAGACTTAGCAGGGCCGCCAACAGCAAAACTTTGTGTTTCCCTTTCATTCCTCTTCCTCCCTTTTCTTCTGCCCGCCTATTTGGCCCAGTAGCACATAGCCTATACCCCCGGCCAAATAGGCGGGAACATCCCATGGGTCGGGCACCCCCCAGGGCTTCCACAGCAGCGGTCCCAGCTCCCATACCACCCCGGCGCACAGGAGCAATGCCCCCTGCTTCCACAGCGGCCTCAATGGTAGAAATCCCCACAGGCCCAGCCAAACATCCATGAAGGCCAGGAAAAAGCCCCCGGCCAGCACATCATTGAAATAGCAGAGGAAAAAGTACTCCAGGGGCGGCGGCAACCTTCCTTTCAGCCACAGGCTATTGAGCAGGTAAAGCCCCACCGCCACGGCCATGACCAGCAAAGGAAGAACCCGGACCTTCCCCCTCATAAAAAGCTGAGGAGAAACACGGCGGCAATGATGCCCACCACCACAGCACCCACGGTCATGCCGAAGCTCATGGGCTCCTTCTTTTCCTCGGATGGGAGTTCGGGCGGAGGTGTCATGCTTTCCCACTGCTCGGGGTTTTCCAAATCCTCATTCTTCAGCATCCGGTAGCGGCTTCCGGTGGGGCCGATTTTCTTACAGCAGTCCAGAGCATCCTGATAGCACAGGTTCTGCACAACCACCTCCGGGGCATGGGCCAGCACGGCCTCGGCCTCGGCGTATGTCAGTCCCAGGCCTGTTAGGGCTAGAAAGGTCTTTTCCCGGTCCCCAACACCGAGCAGCACCACGGCATAGTCCGGCCGCTCCTGGGGAGAAACTTGCTTTTTTATGGGATACCCACAGTGGATACAGGCCTCAGCCTGGTCGGAAATTTCCTTGCCGCACTCGGGACAGGTTATCAGCGCCATACAAACACCCCTTTTCTATCTTCTGATTTCAGTATAGCAAGCCCCCCTTCCCTTTGCAAGAATAGATTTCATGATTGACACCGGTCCCGGCTGGTGATAATATACTGAAATAACGGAATATCGTGAAGAACGGAAAAAGTAGCATGGGTTTGACCGGTCAGAGAGGGTGTGCCATCGGCTGAAAGCACACCTGCGGAACCCCCCTGTGAATTGCATCCGGGAGCGAGCGGGATGTGGATGCCCGCCGGTTTGGCCGCCGTCATGGCCCAAAGCGAGAAACGAGAGTGGAACCGCGACTATTTTAGCCGCCTCTCATGCCCCACGGGGTATGAGGGGCGTTTTCTATTTCTGAAAGGAGAATTTTCATGAAGCTGTATAATTCCACCACCCATCAAAAAGAGGATTTTATCCCCCATGAGCCCGGAAAGGTCAGCATGTACACCTGCGGCCCCACCGTCTATCACTTTGCCCACATCGGCAACCTGCGCTCCTATATCATGGAGGACGTACTGGAAAAGTTTTTACGTTATGACGGCTATGATGTGAAGCGGGTCATGAACATCACCGACGTGGGCCACCTGTCCTCGGATGCCGACACCGGCGAGGATAAGATGCTCAAGGGGGCCAAGCGGGAGCATAAAACGGTGATGGAGATTGCCCAGTATTACACCGACGCCTTCTTTTCCGACTGCCAAAAACTCAACATCAAAACCCCCGACGTGGTGGAGCCCGCCACTAACTGCATCGACGAGTATATCGCCATGATTACCCGCCTGCTGGAAAAGGGCTCGGCCTATCAGGCGGGAGGCAACATCTATTTCGACACCTCAACCCTGGACAAATACTACGTCTTTAACGACCACGATGAAGAGGATTTGGCCGTTGGCGTTCGGGAGGGTGTGGAAGAGGACAGCAACAAGCGCAACAAGAACGATTTTGTCCTCTGGTTCACCAAGAGCAAGTTTGAGGACCAGGCCCTGAAATGGGACTCCCCCTGGGGGGTCGGCTACCCCGGCTGGCACATTGAATGCTCGGGCATCTCCCTCAAGCATCTTGGGGAGTATCTGGACCTCCACTGCGGCGGCATTGACAATGCCTTCCCCCACCACACCAACGAGATTGCCCAAAGCGAAGCCTTTCTGGGCCACCCCTGGTGCAAGCACTGGTTCCACGTCCACCATCTGAACACGGGCAGCGGGAAAATGAGCAAGTCCAAGGGGGAATTCCTCACAGTTTCCCTGTTGGAGGAGAAGGGATACGACCCCCTGGCCTACCGCCTGTTCTGCCTGGGCTCCCATTACCGCAACGGCCTTGTCTTCTCCTGGGAGAACCTGGACAACGCCCAGAATGCCTATGACAAGCTGGTGGCCCGGGTGGCCGTCCTCACCGGGGAGGGGGCGGTGGACGATGCCGCAGCCGAAACCTACAAGGCCAAGTTCAAGGAGGCCCTGGGCAACGACCTGAACACCTCCCTGGCCATCACCGCCCTGTACGATGTGCTGAAGGCCGACCTGAATGACACCACCAAGCGGGCTTTGGTTGCCAGCTTTGACCAGGTGCTGGGGCTGGAGCTTTTGGAAAAGGCGGCCGCCCTGCGGGAGAAGCAGACCGCTCCGGTGGAGGGGGCCGAGGAGATTGAAGCCCTCATTGCCGCCCGCACCCAGGCCAAGAAGGAGAAAAACTGGGCCGAGGCCGACCGCATCCGGGACCAGCTCAAGGACATGGGCGTGGAGATTAAGGACACCCCCAACGGGGTGGAGTGGAAAAAGCTGTAAGACCTCTGTGTGCCCCCTGCCCCTGGGCAGGGGGCATCTTCTTTTCTCGGTCAAGATACTCCAGGAATGCCCGAAACTCCGTTTCCCCCATCTGGTCAGCCGGTTTGTCAAAATGCCGCATGAATACGCTGGCTTTTGTAACATACTCAATGGCGGTGTCCTCGCTCATGCCTCGCAGTCTGATGTCCGTGGTGAGTTTATCTAAAATTTTTTGCTGTGGCATACAAAAATCTCCCTTACAATGTTTTGCACCTTTGGTACAACTACATTGTAAGGGAGATGCGATAAACTTGGGAGCAAGTGCCACCGTCAGAGGCAGTTTAGTTCTATGAGCATTTTAATCATCACCTGCTGACGGATTCCACTTATATTTTGTCGCAGTGGTTTCTGGGACTAAATCATAATCCCACTGGTGATAATTGGTGCGCATTTGCGAACTGGTTAAATTAAAATAGCGGTGAGTTACCAAATCAACGACACTGGGAGCAGGAACAATATCTGGATCATTATCGGCCGGATCATCCCAGGTAACATCTACACAATACCATTCACTATCTAACGATACCATATTCCATGCATGATCTTGTGTATTATAGTAAGTAGCACCGACTACGGTTATGCACTCTATGTTCAAAAGGTCCATAAAAAGCTGAAAGGTGTTTGCGTATCCCATGCAAGTGGCTTTATGATTAACAAGCAAACCGTAAGGGGTAATATCATTCTCATTGGAACAGGATGCTTGACGTGTAAAAATACTGTCATCATAGTCCGCCCAATCAACAATCCAATCGTGGATCAATAATTCTTTTTGATAATCAGTCATGTCATCGGTAATTGTATTCTCAATAACGGATACACAAATCTCGTAGATTTCACAATCCCTACTCGAAAGATTGGAAGTGTCTCCCGTTGTATAGGCACTTAGAATGGGCGCAGTATCATAAAGAGACATATCCATTCTATTAGGCGGTTCAAATATAATATAGCCTTGCGCATCATACTGCACATTGTCTTCTGGATCATTGGCGGGGGAAGCCGAAGGGATAATAACATTCCCCGCAGAAGATGTTGAACAATCTTCTGCACTAAATGCATGTTCAAAGGCGGCTTGAGCGGAAGGTATGTCTTGACAAATCAGCAAGGCTAAATACTGCCCATGAATAGCTATGGTAGCCTGCTTTAGTAGCACTGCCTCCTTCGGGGCATATCCATTGAAGGAGTTAATTCGATTCTGGATATAATTTGTTAATGCATTTTGTGCCGCTTCCATGTTAGCATCATTCTTGAGCTTGATAATGGCAACTTCGTTGGCGTGAATACCTTCTGCATAGCCAACTGCCCCGTCTTCCCATGTACTATCGTCAAGCCCATAATTCTCCATTAAGTAACTGGAAAAAATATCATCTTGAGGAGTAATCCACGTTACTGGCGGAGAATCATCTTGTCCTTTAAGGATTTCTTCCGCAATTTGAAGCGGTGTGCCGTTCAAAAAAGAAGACTTTTCTCCACAAGCCGTTATTCCTAAAGCGACAAGCAATAATACAAGTACGAGTTTGGCTCTTTGCACACAAATACCCCCTAACACAGTCAATTTTAATATTATTTTATAGCTTGTTGTCAGGCTAATCAAGTGATTTTAAGAAAAACAACATTATCAAACGTCCGTCATGGGGTGGGGGTTTTCCGCCTTGCTTCTCCTTTGGAATTGTACTATAATGTAAGGTACTTTTGTCAAAGGAGGGGGCCCCATGGCGGCTGACACCAGAAACGATTTTTCCAAGGGGAGCATCCCCAAGGCCATTTGGGGGCTGGCTCTGCCCATGACGGCGGCCCAGCTCATTAACATTTTATACAGCATTGTGGACCGGATGTACCTGGGCCACATTCCGGACGTGGGGCGGCTTTCCCTCACGGGGCTTGGCATCTGCCTGCCTATCATCAGTATTGTGATTGGCTTTGCCAACCTCTGCGGCATGGGGGGTGCTCCTCTCTGCTCCATCCACCGGGGCAAGGGCGAAGAGGCCGAGGCCGAGCGGATTATGGGCAATTCCTTCACCCTCCTGCTCCTCTTTGGGGTAGTCATCACGGCGGTATTCCTGGCTGTGAAGGAGCCTATGCTCTACCTCTTCGGAGCCAGCGACGCCACCTTCCCCTATGCCAACGACTACCTCACCATCTATCTCATCGGTACCATTTCGGTGATGATTGGCCTGGGCCTGAATCCTTTCATCAACTCCCAGGGCTTTGGCCGTACCGGAATGATGACCGTTCTTTTAGGGGCGGTGGTCAACATTGTGCTGGACCCCATTTTCATTTTTATCTTTGATATGGGGGTCAGGGGGGCCGCCCTGGCCACCATTCTGGCCCAGACCTGCTCGGCAGTTTGGGTGCTTTTCTTCCTCACGGGGAAAAGGGCCATCCTGCGCCTAAGGCTGTCCGCTATGCGCCTGAGTCTGGGGCGGGTCAAGCGAATTTTGGCCTTGGGTGTGTCCGGCTTCATTATGGCCCTCACAAACTCTTTGGTGCAGGTACTGTGCAACGCCAGCTTGCAGGCCTACGGCGGGGACTTGTATGTGGGGGTCATGACCGTCATCAACTCGGTGCGTGAGGTGGTCAGCATGCCCATCAGCGGCTTCGGCAACGGCTTGCAGCCGGTGTTGGGCTTTAACTTCGGGGCCGGGAAATATACCCGGGTTCGGGAGGGCATCCGCTACGGCACCAAAATCATCATGCTCTATACCTGCGTGAGCTGGGCGGTCATTATGCTTCTGCCCGACCTGTTCATCCACATTTTTAATAGTGAAGAAGCCCTTCTGGCGGCCGGGGTTCCTGCCATGCGGATGTACTTTGCGGGGTTCTTCGTCTTTGGCCTGCAAATGACCGGGCAAAGTACCTTTGTGGGCCTTGGGAAGGCCAAGCAGGCCTCCTTTTTCGCCATCTTCCGCAAGGTCATCGTCCTCACCCCCTTCCTGCTCCTTCTCCCCAACTTTATCGGGGTGGACGGGGTGTTCTGGGCCGAGTCCATCTCCCAGGTTCTGGGGGGTGCGGCCTGCTTTGCCACCATGTATCTGTCAGTGTACCGGCCCCTGGAGCATCTGCCCGACGTGGATGCCACCACTTAGCCCGCCTTTCAGGACAGCCCGTAAATAGGCTGTCCTTTTTTAATCAGCGCTGCTTTTAGGCATACCACCTGCTCTTCATCGCAATAACAAAAACATCCCTACACCTCTTTGGTGTAGGGATGTTCCAATTTGTGCCGTCTTAATTCAACAAAGTGCACTACGCCAAATGCTCATTTGACGTGGTGTAATTCAATCGTCATACACGACAGACTTATTGAAAAGTTTTTATCATCCTATCACACGAAAGTATCATACCGTTTTCTTCAACCGTAAATGTACTGACTTTAACAAAACCATGTGAAAGGTAAAAATTTATTGCACGTTTGTTTGTTGACAGAACCTCCAAGATACAGCAGACACAACCCATTCGCCTCATTTCCACCTCAATTTTTTGATAAAAAGAATGACCAATACCTTGACTAATGTACTGTGGCAATAGATAGAATGCGTGCCATTCTGCATATATTTTCTCATTCTCATGGGCAATGCCATATACGCTACTGCCTACAATACGATTATTTTTTTCAACAACAAAACAATTATCTCCGTTCTGCATACTTGCTTCCAGAATAGGAACCCAATAATCGAAATGCAAAGAGGACAAGTATTCTTCACTCATTAAGCCTTTGTAAGCCGAAACATAGCTGATTGTTAACTGCTTACTCATTTTCTGAATATCGTTTTGTGCTGCTATTCGGAAATATATATCCATTTAGTGACCTCGTCAATTATCAATAATCCTTATGTACGCCTTTTCCGCCTAAGACGACTTGCTTTTTTACATTTTACCATATGAAACTGTTCTTCTCAATGCTGTTTGGTGAAACGGACGGAGTTTTTACCGGGAGCCCTTATCTGCAACAGGGCCTTTTGGGGTTTTCCTTGCCCCCATGGGGGAAAACTGGTATACTATAAGATACTTTATTTTGGAATTTTAGGGCCGGATTTCCCGGCAGCAGGAGGATTTCCCCATGAAACTTATGGTCATTGACGGCAACTCGATTGTCAACCGTGCCTTTTACGGCGTACGGATGCTCACCACCCAAAACGGCACCCCCACCAACGCCGTCTATGGCTTTCTTACCATTTTATTTAAGCTGCTGGATGAGGAAACCCCCGATGCCCTCTGCGTCACCTTCGACCGGAAGGCCCCCACCTTCCGCCACCTGGCCTACGAGGGCTATAAGGCCCAGCGCAAGGGTATGCCCGATGAGCTGGCCGTCCAGCTTGACCCCTTGAAGCAGGTTCTGCACGCCATGCGCATTCCCACCTTTGAAATGGACGGCTGGGAGGCCGACGACCTCATCGGCACCATCGCCCGGAAGGACACCGATGCCGGGTGGGACACAGTGGTGGTCAC
>CAZHWK010000026.1:0-11492 GCA_964536405.1 uncultured Oscillospiraceae bacterium | reverse complement strand
CAAACGGTTCTATCTTTGGATATGCCACAGGGCCTGGCTTGTCAGGTTTTTTTTAATACAATGTGGTTTTTCCCACATAGGCTGTGTCGTCCAGCCGTTGGCGGGCCACCAGTTCAGCAAAGGCACCTCCCCGAGCAATCAGTTCGTCATAGCTGCCGTCTTCCACGATGTTCCCCTTGTCCAGCACAATAATCCGGTCGCACTGGCGAATGGTGGACAGCCGGTGGGCAATGACGATACGGGTGCATTTCAGCCCATCCAGGGATTGGGACACCGTCTTTTGGGTCAGATTGTCCAGGGCCGAGGTGGCCTCGTCAAACATCAGGATTTTGGGCTTGGGGGCGATGGCCCGGGCAATCATGAGCCGCTGCCGCTGCCCGCCCGAGATACCCCCGCTCCCCTCGGAAATCAGGGTGTGCATCCCCATGGGCATATCCCGGATATCCTGGGCAATACCGGCCAGTTCGGCCGCTTCCCAGGCTTCCTTCTGGGTGAGCCAGGGGGCCGAAATGGTGATGTTGGAGAATACATCCCCCTGGAAGAGCTTCCCCGACTGCATGACCACCCCGATGTTTCTCCGCAGGGAACGCAGGTCGATGGTGGAAAGGTCCTTCCCATCGTAGTACACCGCACCCTTTTGGGGAGTTTCAAAGCCCAGCAGCAGGCGAAGGAGGGTGGACTTTCCGCAACCCGTGGCCCCCACGATGGCCACATACTGGCCGGGGCGGATTTTCAGGGACAGGTCATCCAGCACCGGGGGCATATCCTCCCGGTAACGGAAGGAGAGGTTATTGACCTCAATACCGCCGGAAAGCCGGGTGAGCACCCGCTTTCCCTCGGCCACCTCGGGCACCGCCTTCAAGATAGGCTCCACCATCTCCATCACCGGCTTGATGTTGGCCACGGTGAGGGCGATGCCGGACAGGGACAAAAAGGCCCCCGAAACCATGCCGTAGGACACGTTGAAGGCCATATAGCCCGCCACCCCCAAACCGGTTGTGACAGCGAAATAGTAAATGGCGATGGTGCCAACCAGGGAAACCGCCGAGGAGAGTACCGGCAGAAGGCGCAAATACAGGGGCGGGGCATACTGAAGCTCGGCCGCCTGGGCGTAAGTCCCCGCCCACTTGGAGAAGGCCCGCCGCTCGGCCCCCGCCAGCTTGATTTTCTGCACCCCGGTAAACAGGGCATATACCAAGCCGGAGAGCTTGGCCCCCACCTCCATGGTGCGCTTGGAGCGGCGCATCTGTAACAATGTGGTGGCCAGAGAGATGAGAATGGTGCTGAAAATCACCAGCAGGGCCGGGGCCACCAGGCCGGGGGCATAGTGGCCAATCTGCCCGATGTAGGCCAGGGAAAAAAGGCTGGTCAGCCCGGTGCTTAAAATGGTGTTTGCCAGCATGGAACACAGGCTGTTGATACTCTGGGCACGGCTGGACAGCTCACCGGAGCTGTACCCCTTGAAGAAATCGGCGGGCAGGGACAGCACCCGCATCATGGAGGCCGCCTGCACCGCAATGTCCATTTTGGTCTGGATGCGCCCCATAATCAGGCTGCGGGTAATGCCCAGCAGCAGGGTGGACAGGCTCACCCCCGCCATGAGAAGGGTCAAAGGGAGCAAAAGGCCCGGCCTTCCGCTGGGGATCACCTTGCTGAACAGCAGGTTGTTGACATAGGGGGAAAAAAGGCCCATCAAAGTGGCCGCCAGCGCCGACAGAGCCACCAAAGCCAAATCGGCGGCCGACAGGGTGCCCAGGATATAGGCAAGCAGGTCCCGAATTCCGATGGCCCGAAGGGGCAGGGGTTTATAAAAGCAGATGGCTTCGCCTTCCAGCTCCCCGGCATTGTGGGCCGTAACCTTGACCTTCCTGCCTGTGGCATAGTCAAAATAGGCATATCCCTTCAGCCCCTGCGGCAAGATGGCCACCGCATCCCCGGTATGGGTTCGGCCCAGCAGGGGCCCCACCCCGTCCTGGTACCATGCGCCGGTCAGCTTTACCCTCCGGCGCATAATGCCCGAGGGGCGCAGCAGATATTCCAGCTGTTCATCCAGCCGTTCCAGACCTTCCGGGACCTCCGCCGCCTTCACATGGTAGTAGCCTAAAATATCTCCAATGGCACTGGCCGTGCGTCTGCGTTCATCCATATCGGCAGCGGCAGCCTTTTTCCCCATGATAACCCCGGCCATATCGGCAAAGGACTGGGCAAAGGCATCCTCGTCGTTCTGAATGCGCTTTTTAATTTGTTCGTCAAACCAACCCATTGCGCTCACAAACTCCATTCCTAGTCAGAATCCATCACACCCCGCAAAAGATACCTCATTTTGCGGGATACGGCGGTTCTTACTCGTTGCTGATGAGCTGGGTATACATGCCACCCAGGGCAAACAGCTCGTCATGGGTACCACGCTCCACGACCCGCCCCTTATCCATGACGATGATTTCGTCGCAATCCCGGATGGTGGACAGGCGGTGGGCGACTACGATACAGGTGACCCCCCGGTCCTTGATGGACTGCACCACTTCAAACTCGGTCTTGGCATCCAGGGCCGAGGTAGCCTCGTCCATGATGATGATGGTGGGGTCCTGGGCCAAAACCCGGGCAATCTCCATCCGCTGGCGTTGACCGCCGGAGAAATCCTTGCCGCCTTCCATGATTTTGTACTGATAGCCGCCGTCACGGCCCATGATATCCTGGTGGATGTGGGCGTCCCGGGCGGCCAAAATCACCTCAAAATCCTCAATGGAGCTGTCCCACATTTTGATGTTGGCGGCAATGGTATCCTCAAAAAGAATGATGTCCTGGTCTACCACCGCCAAAGAGCCGGTAAAGACCTCCCGGGGAATCTGGCCCATGGGCTTGCCGTCAAATAAAATTTCCCCGCTCCAGGGCTGGTACAGGCCGGAAATCAGCTTGGACAGGGTGGACTTGCCGCAGCCCGAGGCCCCCACAAAGGCCACCCGCTGCCCCGGTCTTAGGGTGAGGTTGAAACCCTCAATAAGGGGAGGGGCCAGCCGGGAGTAGCCGAAGGTCACATCCCGCAGCTCCACCATGCCGGAGAGCTTGGTATAATCCTCGTCAGGCAGAGTGTCGCAGCCGGAATATTCCACGTCGGGGGGATAATCCATGACGTCCTCAATGCGCTCCATCCCGGCACGCATTTCCTGAATACTCTGTCCCAGGCCGATAAAGGACTGGGCAGGTGCCATGAACGAGCCCAAAAATCCCTGAAAGGCCAGGAGCATACCGACGGTAAAGGTGCCGTCCATAATCAGAAACGCACCCAGCATCAAAATGGCCAAATTGGTGAACTGGCCCACCAGACCGGGCACGCTGCCCAGATACTGGTTGAGGCGGGCGAACTTCACAGCCTGGGTGTTGACGCTGGCCTGATAGCCCGCCCAACGCTCAAAGTAGCCGTTCTCTGCGCCGCTGGCCTTGACGGTCTCAATCATCTCCACCCCGGCCACGGTGGCCCCCGCCAGCTTGCCCGCATCCCGCATCTGTACCCGGCTCAGGTTTACCCGCTTTTTGGAGATGACCTGGGCCACCCACATATTGATTGCCAGGGAGGATAAGCCGATGACGGTGAGCAGGAGGGAGTAGCGCAGCATTACGGCGAGGTAGAAAATCAGCATAGCGAAATTGAGAGCCAGGGGGGCCAGCTGGGAAATCAGGGAGGAGGCCACCGCTTGGTTGGCCCCCTGCCGCCCGGCGATATCCCCCGCCATGCGCTGGGAAAAAAATTCCATGGGCAGGCGAAGCACATGCCACATGAACTCAGAATTGGCCACAATGGCCAGCTTCCCTTCGATTTTCAGGTTGTATGTGCTCTGCAAAAAGCCCACGACCAGCTGCATCAGTGTAAAAAGTGCCAGGGCGGCGATAAAGGGCAGCAGCCAATCCGGGTTCTGCCCGGTGAGCAGGCGGTCCATAAATACCCGGGAAAAGGCGGGGCTGATAATCCCTGTGAGGGCGGCGATGATGCTGGTCAGCACGGCGAAAATCAGCGGTACCGCTGCGCCCCGCAGGCGTTTTTTGACGAATGACAGGATACTCTTTTGGTGTCCGCCCGGCTCAAAGGCCGGGGTAGGCTTGCACTGAAGCACAATCCCGGTAAAGGATGCGTCAAATTCCTCCATGGACACCTCCACAACGCCCCGGGCGGGATCGTTGAGGACGGCTTTGTTCTTCTTAAATCCATTCAACACCACGAAGTGATTAAAATTCCAGTGGATGATGCAGGGAAAGGCCACCTGGGTCCGCAGCTGTTCCGGCTCCAAACGGTATCCTCTGGCCTCCATCCCATAGCTGCGGGCAGCCAAAAGCACATTTTTGGCCGAAGAACCATCCCGGGAAACCCCGCAGTCCTTGCGAACCTGCTCCAGAGGGAGCCACTTTTTATGATAAGCCAGCACCATGGTCAGGCAGGCCGCCCCACATTCCAGGGCCTCCATCTGCATGACCACCGGCACCTTCACATACCCCTTTGGCATGCCCCTCACCTCAATTCAAGATAAAGCTGATGGGGCGCACCGCATCCACCGTCACCGTCACGGGGCACAGCCCCTCCGGCCCCCCGGGAACGGCCAGGGTCACCACCACGTTCCACTGGGAAAGTCCCAGCTGCTCGGCCAGATAGTCACTTTGCAGGGCGGCCGACACCTCGGCCCTGGAAAGGGGAAGCTCCCCCACCTCGGCCACCGTACCCTCGGCACTTCCGGCCCGGACCGCCATACCGCAGGAGAGCTGCTGCGCCTCCTCGGGGGGCAGGTAGCACACCACCTTTTCCCCATCCCCCACGCCGCTTATACTCAGGGTGGTGGGCAGGGTCCCGGTCACGCTCCACACCAGCACGGCCACCAGCAGCACCACCACAGCCACCAGCATGACCCACAGGCTTGGGCTGGCCACCCGGATATAATCATCCAGCTGCTCGGGGCCGGTCACCTTGTCCAGGCTGGATTTGCGGAATAGCTTGTCGTTCATAGGGAATCCTCCTGTTTTATGAGGTTCTTACCGGGGACAGCCTGCCTTCCGCTTAAAAAGGCTCCAGCTCCAGTCGCCCTTGGAACATCAACCCTCGATGGTGGGTACTTCATCCACCATCCCCTGCTGCTTGAGCCGCTCGCAGTTTGCACAGGCATACTTATAAATGTAGCTAGGGGTGGGCTTGCCCGTGAATGTGGGCGACGGACGCATGCCGATTTCCCTCCATTCAATCTGCCCACACTGAGGACAGTGATAGGTGTAATTGATGTCGCCGCCGGTCACGGCCTCCAGCGTATCGTCATCCAGAGCTTTCAGCTTGTGCAGCTCGTTATTTTCCATCGTGTTTACCACCTTTTTCGTTGTAACGCCGCTGGCGTCCATATGCTTGATATGCCGCAGCAGGCATTTTGTGAGGGCGTTTACAGGCTTTTTTTCAGCGTGAGAATATTACAGCCATCCCGATACTCGTACGTCACGTCGTCCATGGATTTTTTGACCATGAGGATGCCAAGTCCCCCGATGGAACGCTCTTCGGCTGAGAGGGTGGTATCGGCATCGGGCTTGGCCAGTGGGTCGAAGGGTTTTCCTCTGTCCAAAAACTGAATGGTTACCTGAAGGGGGTCACCCCCCACCGAGCATCGGACGGTGGCCTCCCCAACCTCCGGATGGTAGGCATAGTGTGCGATGTTGACATAGATTTCCTCCACCGCCACCGAAATCTGCATCACGGCCTTCATGGGGCAGCCCTTTTCTTCCAGCTCCCCCTCGATAAAGGTCTGTACCGTATCCAGCTTTTCCACGGTGGCGGGTACCGTCAATTCTTTCATCCCGCATTCTCCTTTTCGGGCGCCCCATCCACAAGGCGCAGGCCCAGCATGGTGATGTCGTCAAATTGGGGAGCCTCTCCCACAAAGGCATCAATACCCCCCTTCAGCAGGGGCAGAAGGTCCTCGGGCAGGACATCCTTATGGCTGTTCAAGGCATCCAGCATCCGGTCCGTACCGAAAAGGCGGTCGTGGGCGTCAGTGGCCTCGGTCACCCCGTCGGTATAGACAAACAGGGTGTCCCCCGGCCCCAGCTTCAGCTCATACTCCCGGTAGCGGGAGCCCTCCATCCCGGCCAGCACAAATCCGTGCTTATCCTGCACCAGCTCGTACTCCCCACCGGCCCGCCGCAGGGCGGGATACTCATGCCCGGCGTTGGCACAGGTGAGGGTACCTGTGGAGATTTCCAAAATGCCCAGCCAGACGGTGACGAACATCTCGGCCTCGTTATTCTCACAGAGCTGGTTGTTTACCTTTTCCAGCACCGCTTTGGGGGAGGCCCCTGTCTGGGCACAGTTTTTCAGCAGGGTCTTGGCAATGACCATAAACAGGGCAGCCGGCACCCCCTTGCCCGACACATCGGCAATGACCAGGGCCAGGTGGTCCGAATCCACCAGGAAGAAGTCGTAAAAGTCGCCCCCCACCTCCTTGGCGGGGGTCATGCTGGCATAAATATCAAACTCAGGCCGGTCGGGAAAGGCGGGAAAAATGCAAGGGAGCATACTGGCCTGAATTTGGGTCGCCACCTCCAGTTCGGCTCCAATCCGCTCTTTTTCGGCGGTAATTCTGGAAAGGTTTTCAATATAATGCTCCAGCTCCTGGAGCATTATATTGAAGGAAGTTCCCAAATCCTCGATTTCGTCCCCGGTTTTCACCGATATACGCTGGTTTTCAAACTGTCCGGTGGCGGTGATATCCTTTGTAAACTTCGCCAGCTTGCCAATGGGGGTGGTGACCACCCGGCGGACAAACAGGATATAGCACAGCAGGGTAACCCCGATAATGCCAACCGAGATCAGCAGCATCGTATACAAAAAGGAACTCAAATAGCTGCGCACCTGCTGCATATCCAGGATATATTGGATTTCCGCAATGGCATTGCCCTGTTCATCCAGAATAGGGGAAACCGATGTGTAGTTGTACCCGTAGGCATTGTCGGTGACCAAGGGTGTGGCGGTCCCTTCATTTCGGGCGTACAGTTCCCAGATGATATGGTATTTTTCCAGGTCGGCCTTGTCCCCGGCGGCATCGGTATACAGAATATCGCTTCCATAGGGAATTTTGTCAGCGGGGTTATCCCCCATGGCCGGAACCGAGGTATCAATATAAAAGGTCACGCTGTCCTCATCGGGCACCACAAGGGACAGGAAGGTAATGGCCCCATCCTGCTTGAGGGTATTCAGCAGGGCCTCGGTGCGCCCATAGGCTTCGCTTTGCTGTCCGCCGGGGGCAAGGATGGCCTTCACATCTTCTACCGGAAGCATGGTGGCAATGCTTTTGCTGCCCACCGTGACCCGCTGTGCGTACATATCCTCCAGATAGTTTTTGGAGTTTTCATAGCTGAAGATGGAGATGGTAATGGTAAGGGCCACCCCCAAAATTCCCAGGGAAAGAATAAACTTGGGTAAGAGCTTTAGTTTCATGGTTTCGCTCCCTTTCGGATGGGTTTATAGTAGACCGCCCCATCGCACTCACATCGCCCTTTGCAATAGGGGCAAATCAAGGCTTCATTGTCGTACCACACCCGGTGTACATCGCACAGGTGCAAAAAACCCATTGCCTTCAAGGTCTTTTCCATGGGCACATGGCCATTTGGCCTCCAAAATACACCAAAGGCGGCATCGGCTGAAGCCCAGCGTTCCAGCTGTTCCAGATAAAGCCCTACCAGCGTTTTGGACAGACCCCGCCCCCGCCAGTGCTGCGCCACCCCGATGGATTGCAGGTTGCCCAGGACAGGCTCCTTCTGCGGGGAAATTCCGGCCAGCCGCTGCCCGGGCAGCTTGGCCAGCGCCGCCATTTCTTCCAGCCCGGCCAGAAAAAAGTAGATGTAACCCGCCGCTTCTCCTTCCGGTGTAATCAAAAGGTAAAAGCAGTGGCCTAGCTTCTCTATCATGGATGCCAGGTAAGCTCGGGGATAGAGATGTTTCCCCACACAGCGGTCGCACAGTTCCACCGCCGCATCCAAATATTCTTCGTTCAGCCGCTGAACCTTCAGGGCTGCCTTCTCCCCAACACCGGTATTTTGAAGTTCCATATCATTCTCCTAAGCAGGTAATCATACTGATTCCCATGGAAATTTTGGAGTTCTGGGCCACAATCAGGTTGCGCAGCTCCTCATAATGCCGTTCCAGCCAGGCAGCACAGGCGGCATAATGGGAATTATCCGGCTCCTTCTCCCGCAACAGGCACAGATCCTGCGGCAAATAGGAAAAAAAGACATCAAACATCGCCCGTTTTTTATCCCCCTCGCCTGCCCCTGCCCCCACGGTTTTGTTTGCCATAGCGATGTCCCCGTATCCACAGTCGGCCAGCAGGGCCGGAATACGGCCCCCGCATGTCCGGTCCCCGGATAAAGGCTCGAAGGACAGGATATTCAAAAAATCCCGGAGCAGGTGGTGGGGGTCGGGGCAGATTTCGCTGATGGTGTCATCGGCTTCCACCACCACCAGCCGTCCCCCGGGGGCCAGAACCCTACGAAGCCGCCGCAGCAGCTCCTCCGGCTTTTTCAGGTGCATGAGCAAAAAGGACACATAGATGATGTCAAAGCCCTCCACACCGCTGGACACCATCAGGGAGGAAAGCCAAACCGGAAAGTCAGAGGCTTCCACATCACACGGATAAAAGGCAAACCGCTCCCCTCCGTATTGATGCTGGGCCTTCCGGGCCAGCTCCCGGTGATATTCCAGGCCAATCACCTGACTGATTTCCGGGCAGGAAAACCAGTCCACCGTCTTACTGCCGTCGTTACAGCCCACATCCAGCACTTTGAGGTTGGACCGTCCGGACAACAGCCGACGAAAGACCGGCTTCTCATAGGTTTTCAGCAGCCTATTTTGGACCGCCAGGCGGTCGATTTCTTGATTGTCTTGAAATACAAGCGTGTTTGCCACTTTCATTTCTCCAAACTGACGCTCTTCCGTGCAGGCCGTGCTGCGGCAGAACAGCTTATTAAACGATGAGATACAGGTAGTTAAATATCAGCTTGCGCTGGTAGTCGCAGTATTTTGTCTTGGTTCGAATCATGTTGACCACGGCTTCGTCGATGGCATCACCGGCGTTATCTGTCCGGTCGAAGGGGTTATATGTGTTGACGTTATCCCGAATACGGATGATGTACTCTTCCCCATTTTCCAAAAGCTTGACGGCCAGGTAGTGCTTTTTATCCGTGTCCTTCAGTCCGAACTTGATGATGTTGAGGATGAGCTCCTCCACAATCAGGTTGATAAAAAAGGCCTGCTTGGCGGGAACCTCCCACTCCTCACACAGCCCCTCCAGGTCAGCGGAAACCTGGGTAATACTCTGGGCCTGTATGGTGTAGGATTTCTCATAAATGCGGCTGACGGGGCGGTACTTTTCGGCCACATAGGCACTGGAACTTCTCAGCAGCAGAACCAGCAGCCCACCCAGCAGGCATAGGGCCTCACCGCACACGTAGGTAAGACTCAGGCCCACAATTTGGTACCTTGAAATGAGCAAAATGCCCAGGACCAGCATCAGAACGAAGTTTCGAGCCACCGACATCACCCCGGCCAGCCACACCCGTCCCAGCGCCTGCCAGAAGGCGGTCAGCACCGTGTTTACCCCTGTAAACACAACGCTCACGGCGAATACCCGTACAGCCAGTGCGGCAGTCTGCAAGGCGTTTGAGTCGGTCAGTCCGAACAGGCGTACCAAGCTCTCGGCAAACAGAACGAAGCACAAGGCAATCAAAATTCCGGCGAGGAGGACAATTCTGACCCCCTGTCGCAGGGCCGTCATAATCCCCGTTCGGTCCAGCTCCCCCGCAAAAATGGAAACTACCGTGGAGATGGCACTGCCAGCCCCGTCAAAGACTGCAAAGGGAATCATGCTCATGGTATAGATAACCCCGAAAATCGCCACATGGGTCACCCCATCTCTGCCTGCGAGCAGGAGAGTGTTAAAGGTTAGCATCACAATGGCCTGAAAGATAAAGGCAGAACCTACCCCAAACCCGTTTGCCAAAAAGTCCTTACAATCCCCAAGCCGTGGGCGGCAGAAGCGAAACCGGAGCAGCGCATGCTTTTTGACAAAATGGGTCACCAACACCACCAGGCCAAGCGTTTCGGCCACGCACAGAGATACAGAGGCCCCTGCGATGCCCCAGCCCATTCCCTTCATAAACAAAAAATCCAGGCCCAGGTTGGTCACGATGACCACCGCCGAGGCCAGGGCGGCCAGCTTTGGGTCGCCGTCCGTTCGCACCGAAACGGAAATCATATGGTAAAGCACAAAAACCGGGGCTGAAACAAATACCACAGTCAGGTATTGTTTCGCCAGGGGTAAAAGGAGATCCCCAGCCCCCAAAAATCGGTACAATTGCTCCCGCAACAGGGCCGACAGCACCAGACACAAAGCCCCAACCGCCGCCCCTGTCAGCACCTGTGCATTGAAAATGCGGTTGGCTTCTGCCACATCCGAAGCACCCAGCCGCCGTCCAATCAGCACATTGGCCCCCACGCCGATGGTCAGCCCCAACAGGGAGTAGGTCAAAAAGACCGGCGTGGCAAGATTGGTCACCGCCAAGCCCGCACTGCCCACAAAGTTACCCACCAAAATTGCATCTACAAGGGTGGAAACCGTAATCCCCAAGGAGGAGCAGACCCCCCAAACAAAAAAATTCCAATAGGCACTTTGGGCAAATTTCGCCTCCATGGCATCACTCGATGGTTAGAATATCGGTAAACCCTGTCACCTCAAAGACCTCCATAATGGTTTCGCACACGTTATGTACCACCATGCTCCCCTGCTTATTCATCTGCTTCTGAGCAGCCAGGATAACCCGAAGTCCGGCCGAGGAGAGATAGGCCAGCTCCTTCATATCCAAAATCAGCGAGGTAACCCCGTCCAGCGAGGATTTGATTTCAGCCTCCAGCTCGGGGGCTGTGGTGGTGTCCAGGCGGCCCTCCAGGGCCAGCATGAGGGTACTGTCTTTCTGTGTCTTTGTAATGGTCATGATAACGTCCTCCCTGTTAATTTTCGTTTTTTGTAAAGCCAAACTGCGTGTCCACCCGGTTTTCCATACAGCGGCAGATGCTGCTGCTCATATGGATGGACGTGGACTTGCGGAAGTCGGCATATTTGCAGTACCAACACTCCCGCACGGTAGACAGTCCTCGTCCCACCCCCACCCAGTGGGGGCAGCTGTAATCTTCTGTTACGATGGGATAGCCCTCGTCGGTAATGCCAATCACTGCGCCGGGGGCCTTTTTCTCCGCCATTGCCGCACACTCCTTCTTCACAAATATGTTTCATTTCTTATAGAAACGGCTATTGCAACTATATCTGTCTATACCTTACCACGTCCCCTCATCCCCCGGCTGGCAAAAGGACAATCGGCACCTTTTTCGGGACATTCGACAGCAGGCCCCACATTCTGTAAGATTTCCACACACATACACAGCGTAAAAAGAGAAAGCCACCCATGCCGCCGGAATG
>CAZHWK010000025.1:0-11611 GCA_964536405.1 uncultured Oscillospiraceae bacterium | reverse complement strand
GATGATCGGAGTATATCATCACTCTTTTGGTTTGTCAATAGATTTTTTCAAAATCATAGGGATAGCACCATTGATGAGCCAGTGAGGAGAGACAAGGTGCCCTTCCCGAAAAATCGTATAAGAAAAGGCCCCCAAAGGTTTGACAACCTTTGGGGGCCTTGCTTTTTAAGTTTTTTGTGCTTGATTACACCTTATGGTCGCAACCCAGAACCTCAACCAGCTTGTGAGCCACCAGGTCCTTGATGTTGGCACGGGCGGGCTTCAGGTACTCACGGGGGTCAAACTTGTCGGGATGCTCATTAAAGAACTGACGGATGGTGCCGGTCATGGCCAGACGCAGGTCGGAGTCGATGTTGATTTTGCACACCGCACCACGGGCAGCCTGACGCAGCTGATCCTCGGGCACACCAATAGCACCGGGCATATTGCCGCCGTTTTCGTTAATCATCCGCACATACTCCTGAGGTACCGAGGAGGAGCCATGGAGCACGATGGGGAAGCCGGGCAGACGTTTGGACACCTCGTCCAGGATATCAAAGCGAAGCTGGGGCTTAGTGCCGGGCTTAAACTTGTAAGCACCGTGGCTGGTGCCGATGGCGATAGCCAAGCTGTCACAGCCGGTCTTTGTGACGAATTCCTCCACCTCTTCGGGACGGGTGTAGGAAGAGTCCTCAGCGGACACGCTGACCTCGTCCTCAACACCAGCAAGGCTGCCAAGCTCGGCCTCAACCACGACGCCGTGGTCGTGGGCGTACTCCACCACCTTCTTGGTGATTTCAATATTTTCGGCGAAGGGCTTGGAGGAAGCATCAATCATGACCGAGGTAAAACCGCCGTCGATACAGCTTTTGCAGGTTTCAAAGCTGTCGCCATGGTCCAGATGCAGCACGATGGGAAGGCCGGTTTCAATGACGGCAGCTTCCACCAGCTTCATGAGGTAAGTATGATTTGCATAGGCACGGGCACCCTTGGAGACCTGAAGAATGAGGGGGGCCTGGAGGTCCTTGGCGGCCTCAGTAATTCCCTGGACGATTTCCATGTTGTTGACGTTGAAAGCACCGATGGCATAACCGCCTTCGTAGGCCTTCTTAAACATTTCAGTAGAAGTAACAAGAGCCATAGGAAACATCTCCTTTCAAATTTGCATCATTATTCTACCAGTTTCCATTGCCAATTGCAAGAGGATGTGGTAGAATATTTGTGTAGTTTTACAATTTAATATAAACTTAGCGCAAAATTTTATAATCTTTTGAGAGGAAGTTTGTATTTATGAGCGAATTAAAAGGTGCATGTATCATTGGGCAGTCCGGAGGCCCTACTGCCGTCATCAACGCAAGTGCGCAGGGGGCCATTCAGGCCGCTCTGGAGGCTGGCTGTATCACCCGGGTTCTGGGTGCCGCACACGGCATTAAGGGTGTGCTGGAGGATAAGCTGTACGATATGAGCCAGGAAGACCCCGCCGAACTGGACCTGTTGCAGTATACCCCCTCCTCTGCCCTGGGCTCCTGCCGGTACAAGCTGGCTGACCCCGATAAGGACGACACGGATTATCAGCGTATCCTGGAAATCTTTAAGAAATATGATGTTCGTTACTTCTTCTATAACGGCGGGAACGATTCCATGGACACCTGCAACAAAATTTCTAAGTTCATGCAGAAGTCCGGCTATGAGTGCCGGGTCATGGGCATCCCCAAGACCATCGACAACGACCTCTTCGGCACCGACCACTGCCCCGGCTTCGCTTCGGCGGCCAAGTACATCGCCACCTCCTGCATGGAAGTTTGGCAGGATGCCCACGTTTATGACACTGGTATGGTGACTGTGGTGGAGATTATGGGCCGTCACGCCGGCTGGCTGGCTGGCTCTGCCGCCCTGGCCACCTGGGCCGGCTTTGGCCCCGACCTTATCTACCTGCCCGAGACCGACTTTGACATGGACCGTTTTGTGGCCGATGTGGAAGCCATCTATAACAAGACTGGTAAGTGCATGGTGGCCGTGTCCGAAGGCATCCACTATGCCGACGGCCGCTTTGTGTCCGAGGCTGAAACCTCTGCCACCGATGGCTTCGGCCATGCCCAGCTGGGTGGTCTGGCCGTCCGGTTGGCCGAGGTGATTAAGGAGAAGACCGGTGCTAAGGTCCGTGGTATTGAGCTTTCTCTGCTCCAGCGGTGCGGTGCCCACCTTGCTTCCCTTGCCGATATTGAGGAAGCCAAGATGGCCGGGCGTGTGGCCGTGGAGTCCGCCGTCAGCGGCATTACCGATAAAATGGTTGCCTTTGCCTGTACCCGGGAGGGCGGAAAGTACGAGTGCAAGCCCAACCTCATTGGTCTGACCGAGGTTGCCAACACCGAGAAAAAGGTGCCCCGTGAGTGGATCAACGCCGCCGGGAACGGAATTGAGCAGGCCTTTATCGACTACTGCCTGCCCCTCGTCCAGGGGGAAACCGCCGCTCCCAAGGAGCATTCCCTTCCCCGCTTTGCCAAACTGAAAAAGGTTCTTACCACCAGCCTGTAAGCGTAAGACAACGATAGATGAAAAAAGCCTGGCCGAAATTTCGGCCAGGCTTTTTATGTATCCATTACGCATCGTGACGAACTGGGATATTCATCTTGGGTCCGGGGTCCAGGGTCTGGTCCACACCGGTGAGCACCTTCATGAGGTCAAAGCTGGTGGGGTCCAAGCTTTTCTTCATAGCCAGAGCTTCGGCAATATCATAGTCCACATAGCGGTCCTCCTGCAAACAGACCACACGGTTTTTGGCCCCCTGGGCCAACAGCCGAACCGCTTCATAGCCCATATAGGTGGCGGTTACCCGGTCCCGGGCGGTAGGGGCGCCGCCACGCTGGACATGGCCCAGGATCGTCACACGGGCATCCAGGCCGGTGGCCGCATTGACCTTTTCGGCCACACCATAAGCACCGCCTTCCACCCCTTCGGCCACGATAATCATAAAGTGGGTGCGGCCATTGAGCCGGGCCTTGCGAATGGGCTCCACAACGTCGGCCTCGTAGTCAACAGGATGCTCAGGCACCAAAACAGCGGTCGCCCCACTGGCGATACCCACATACATGGCAAGATGCCCAGCGTGGCGGCCCATGACTTCCACGATGGAGCAGCGCTCATGGGATTGCATAGTATCACGAAGCTTATCAATGGACTCCAACGCTGTGTTGCAGGCTGTGTCAAAGCCAATGGTGTAGGAGGAACAAGAAATATCGTTGTCAATGGTGCCGGGAACGCCCATGACAGCAATCCCCTTCTTGGACAGGGACAGCAGGCCCTTGAAGGTGCCATCTCCGCCGACACCCACCAGAGCATCCAGCCCCAGCAGCTTGCAGGTGGCAACAGCCTTATTACAGCCTTCCTCCCCCTTAAAATCCTCACTGCGGGCCGAGTAGAGCATAGTGCCGCCCTTCCGGGCCAGACCACTTACACTTTCAAAGCCCAAAGGCATCACGTCACAGCCAATCAGACCGTGATAGCCACGGCGAATGCCGATGCACTCAATCCCCATGCTGACGCTGGTACGCACCACCGAACGAACTACGGCGTTCATCCCGGGGGCGTCGCCGCCGCTGGTAAAGACTCCGATACGCTTGACTGCATTTTCCATAAAAAATCCCTCCCAAATTGATGGCTTAGACGGTCAATTCTCCGCCCTCGCCCTGTAAGGCGACAGCATACTTGCTGAGTACAGGCTTGATACAGGCCTCCAAAAACTCGTCCACCTGCCAGGGACAGCGGCCGATGTAGCGGCTGGGCTCCATATGGGCCAGCAGGGCCTCTTTGTCCAATCTAAAGGCCGGATCGGCCGCAATCAGATCAATGAGATTGTTAGGCAGCCCCATATCCTTCACGTTTCGTCCGGCCTCCTGGGATAGGACACGGATACGCTCATGGAGCTCCTGCCGATTTCCACCTCGTTTTACGGCATCCATCATGATATTTTCGCTGGCCATAAAGGGAAGCTCCTCCAAAACGTGCTTGGTGATTACCTTTTCATGGACCACCAGCCCAGAGGCGACGTTTTCGTAGAGGTTCAAAATGGCATCCACCGCCAAAAATGCCTCTGGGATAGCAATGCGTTTGTTGGCCGAGTCGTCCAAGGTGCGCTCAAACCACTGACTGGCGGCCGTCATGGCGGTATTTTGCGTATCTGCCATCACATACCGTGCTAGGGCACAAATCCGCTCCGAGCGCATGGGGTTTCGCTTATACGGCATGGCCGAGGAGCCAATTTGATTTTTTTCAAAGGGCTCCTCCACCTCTTTCAAATGGCAGAGCAGACGCAGGTCGGTGGCAAACTTGCTGGCCGACTGGGCGATGCCGGACAGGGTGGCCAGAACATTGGCATCCATTTTCCGAGAATAGGTCTGTCCACTTACTGGCACAACATCTGTAAAGCCCATTTCCTTTGCAATAAGTTGTTCCAGTTTTTTAACCTTTTCATGGTCCCCTTCAAATAGCTCTAAAAAGCTGGCCTGGGTTCCGGTGGTCCCTTTAGACCCCAGAAGCTTAAGGGTGGAGATGCGAAACTCCACCTCCTCCAAATCCATGAGAAGCTCATTGAGCCACAGGGCGGCCCGCTTGCCCACCGTGACAAGCTGAGCCGACTGAAAGTGAGTAAATCCAAGGGTAGGCAAGGCTTTATACTTGTCAGAAAACCCGGCAAGCTTATCCATAACCCGCACCAGCTTGTCCCGCACCAGGGCAAGGGCTTCTGCCATAAGGATGACATCGGTGTTGTCCCCTACATAGCAGCTTGTGGCCCCCAGGTGGATAATGGGCATGGCCTTGGGGCAGGCCGCCCCATAGGTGTGAACGTGGGCCATCACATCATGACGAAGCCTTTTCTCCTCCTGGGCGGCCAGCTCATAATCAATATCCTCCACATGAGCTTCCAGCTCGGCCACCTGCTCGGCACTCACGGGCAGGCCCAACTCGTGTTCGGCCCTGGCCAGAGCCACCCACAGACGGTGCCAAGTGGTAAACTTTTTGTCCGGGGAGAAGATATAAAGCATCTCCCGGCTGGCATATCGGGATGCCAACGGACTTTCGTAGCTGTTTTTGTTCATAGGCGGGTCCTCCCACGTTTTTTCTTTGCTGTCAATGCACCATGAAGCTGGTCAAAACCAGGTTTCGGCCAGCTTCGGCGGCGTTTTTCACCGCCCAACTATTCACCCTTCGTTTAAAAAGGTTTCCAGCCGGTCCAAACCGGCATCAATATTTTCCAAGCTGGTAGCGTAAGACCAGCGGACAAACTCCGGGGCCCCAAATCCGGTACAGGGTACGGTAGCCACCAGGCCATCCTTCAAGAATACGGATGAAAAATCGTCAGCATTGCGGATGGTCACACCGTGGAGGGTTTTGCCCAACAGCTTCTCCAAATTCATCATGATATAAAAAGCACCCTCTGGCTTCAGGCAGCTTACCCCTGCAATGGCATTCATCCGCTGAACAAAGTGGTTTCGGCGGGCCTCAAAGGCCTCCCGCATGACACCAATTTCCTCCTGTGGACCAATAAGAGCCTCCACAGCAGCCTTCTGGGCAAAGGAGGCCGGAGCCCCGGTGGAGTGGCTGACATAGTTGCTCATGGCCTTAATCACAGCCTCATCCCCAGCGGCGTAGCCAATACGCCAACCGGTCATGGCGTAGGACTTGGAAACCCCATTGATAAGAATGGTATGTTTTTTGACCTCCTCACCCAAAGTGGGGAAGCTGGTAAAGCTGCGGCCGTCATAGACCAGATTGGCGTAAATTTCGTCGGCAATGACATAGAGATCGTGCTTCAGACAAACCTCGGCCAAGGCCGCCAACTCCTCCTTGCTATACACCATTCCGGTGGGATTAGAGGGGTTATTCAAAATAAGGGCTTTGGTCTTGGGGTTGATGGCCGCTTCCAACTTTGCGGGGGTGAGTTTAAACGCCTCCTCTTCGGTGGCAGTTACCACCACAGGGTGGCCGCTGACCATCTGAATGAGTTCCAGATAGCTGACCCAATAGGGAGCCGGGAGGATAATCTCGTCCCCAGGGTCGGTCACAGCTTGCAGGGCGAGATAAAGGGCATGCTTGGCCCCGCTGGCAATCACGACTTGGTTATCTGCATACTCCAGACCGTAATCCTTCTGCAAACGGTAGCAAACAGTCTTTTTGAGGTCCACTGTTCCGGATGCCGGGGTATAGCGGGTAAAATTCTCCTCAATGGCACGGATACCGGTATTTTTAATATGCACCGGGGTGTTGAAGTCAGGTTCTCCCGCACCAAAGCCAATCACATCAACGCCGTCGGCTTTCATTTGTTTATACAGGCTGTCAATGGCCAGGGTAGTAGACGCCTGGACGGCAGTCGCATGGTTGGAGAGTTTTTTCACAGTGGTAGTTCCTCCTTCTATAAATGAAGCCCAGGGTCAGGCCCGTTTGAGTACAGTATTCATCGCTTTGGCAATCAGTCCGCCGGCCACACAACTGGCAATGGCCTCCAAAACGCCGTTGATGCCCACAAATGCGACAACAAAGGTCATCACATTTCCGGTTCCCATCTGGGACGCCAAACCCTGGATAAATTCGGTATTGTAGAAAAACATGACAAGAAAACTCATGAAGATAGCAGTATTCAGAACAGCCGCCACCAGGCAGGTCACCGGATAGGATACCCACTGGGCCTTGCGAATATGGGACAGTCCTTTGAAAAGAAGGCCTGCCAGCAGACCCATCAAAATGCGAGGCACCAAACAGGTCAAAAGGGTGCCGATAGGGTTAATTCCCATCAGGGTGGTGCCAAAGGGCTCCAATCCGAAGCACTGGGCAAAGCTGGTGGCCCCGAACACGGCACCCAAAATGGCTCCGGCGGTGGGCCCCAACACGATGGCCCCGACGGCCACAGGGATTTGGATGAGGGTTACGCTAAGACCCAAAGTCTTGAAGTACCCCAGGGGAGTGAAAGACATGACCAGGATGATGCCCGCCAGCACGGCCAACCGCACCATGTACCTGGTGCTAAAGGTTGTGTTTGCGTGTTCCATTTTCTTTTACCTCCTGCTACCGCCCTCTTTTGAGGTGCAGTGCAAATTTTGCCTAAAATAGGCCGCCTCCATTCTGCCACGGAGACGGCCCTGTTGTCAATGTTTTTCCTTGCTTTTTATTTTAGAGGTTTTTTAAAATGGCATCTCCCATGGTAGCTGTTCCCACCGGGGTTTGACCCGCCAACACCATATCGGCTGTCCGAAGGCCCATGGCCAGGGTTTTGTCCACGGCCTCCTCCACCGCCGTGGCCTCCTTCGAAAGCCCGAAGGAATAGCGCAGCATCATCGCCACAGAGAGGATAGCGGCGATTGGATTTGCTTTGTCTTTACCGGCAATGTCGGGTGCCGAGCCGTGAATCGGCTCATAGAGCCCCGGGGCACTGTCCCCAATAGAAGCCGACGGCAAAAGCCCGATGGAGCCGGTCAGCATACTGGCTTCATCCGAAAGGATGTCACCAAACATATTTTCCGTCACCATCACGTCAAACTGGCCAGGGTCCCGAATAAGCTGCATGGCACAGTTGTCCACCAGAATATCTTCATAGGCCACATCGGGATACTCCCCGGCCAATCGGTGCATCACACTTCGCCAAAGACGGGAGGTTTCCAGCACGTTGGCCTTATCTACCGAGGTGACCTTTTTGCGACGCATCCGGGCCAGCTCAAAGGCCCGGCGGCCGATGCGCTCAATCTCCTTTTCGGAGTAGGCCATCAGGTCGGTACACTCCACCCCACGGTCCGGGGTGTCGTAGCGATCCCTCTTACCAAAGTATATGCCGCCGGTGAGCTCCCGGACCATCATCAGGTCTATCCCCTTCTGGGCGGTTTCCTTTTTAAGGGGGCTTGCCTCTACCAAAGCGGGACGCAGCATGGCGGGGCGCAGGTTGGCATAGAGCCCCAAATCCTTTCGGATGGCCAGCAAAGCCGTTTCGGGCCTCTGTTCAGCAGGTCTATCAGCCCCCCATTTTGGTCCGCCTACGGCCCCCAAAAGGACTGCATCGCATGCCTTGCAGGCTTCAGCGGTGCCGTCCGGGTAGCTTTTGCCTACCGCATCGGTAGCACAGCCCCCCAGCAGAACCTCCCGGTATGTAAAGCTATGGCCGAACTTCTCCCCAACATCATCCAGTACCTTGACCGCTTCGGTCACCACCTCGGGGCCAATGCCATCTCCCCGGATAAGTGCAATTTTATAGTTCATTTTGCCACCCCTCTGGTTTTCAGGGACTGCATCAGTCCCCCCTGCTCAATGATGCCGTTGATGAAGGCCGGAAAAGGGGCCGCTTGATAGACCTTTCCGGTGCTGATGTTTTGGATAGCTCCCGTGGCAAAGTCCACCGTGACGGTATCCCCTGCCTCAATTCCATCCACCGCTTCGGGGCATTCCATGATGGGAAACCCGATATTGATGGCATTGCGGTAAAAAATGCGGGCAAAGCTTTTGGCAATGACACACTGGATGCCGCAGGCCTGGATGGCGATGGGGGCGTGTTCCCGGGAGGAGCCGCAGCCGAAGTTGTTGCCCCCAACCATAATATCTCCCTGCTCCGCCGTCTTTGCAAACTCCGGGTCAATATCCTCCATACAGTGAGAGGCCAAAGCGGCCCGGTCAGGATTATTCAGGTGCCGGGCAGGGATGATAACATCGGTATCTACGTTATCTCCATACTTGTAAATCTTCATAGCTTTACACCTCCATCAAAGTCCGTTGGGGTCGGACAAACAGCCGGCCACCGCCGAAGCGGCGGCCACCGCAGGACTGGCCAGAATGATTTCCGAGTCGGTTGGACCCATCCGGCCCACAAAGTTGCGGTTGGTGGTGGCCACGGCCCGTTCCCCAGCAGCCAGAACACCCATGTGCCCACCCAGACAAGGGCCACAGGTGGGTGTGGATACGGCACAGCCAGCCTCAATAAAGGTTTCAATATAGCCCAGCTTCATGGCATCCAGCATAACCTGCTGGGTGGCAGGCAGGATGATGCACCGCACGTTTTTTGCCACATGGCGGCCTTGGAAAATCTCGGCGGCCTCGGCCAAATCCTTCAATCTGCCGTTGGTGCAGGAGCCGATTACCACCTGCTGGATGGGCATACCCGCCACCTGGTCCACCGTTCTGGTATTGGAGGGGAGATGGGGCAGGGATACCGTGGGCTTGAGGGTAGACAGGTCAATAACCACCTCCTGCTCATACACCGCATCCGGGTCGGGAGAAACCGCTTCATAGTGACGATGGACACGATATTTCAGATAGGCTTCGGTCTGCTCATCCACTGGGAAGATGCCATTTTTTGCCCCGGCCTCAATGGCCATGTTGGCAATGGTCAAGCGGTCGTCCATGGTGAGAGCGGCCACCCCTTCCCCGCCGAACTCCAGGGACTTATACAGTGCCCCGTCCACCCCGATGAGGCCGATGAGGTGAAGCATCACATCCTTGCCCGACACCCACTTTCCGGGCTTCCCGGTTAGAGTTACCTTAATGGCACCAGGCACCTTAAACCAAGCCAGTCCGGTAGCCATTCCAGCCGCCATATCGGTAGAGCCAACTCCGGTGGAAAAAGCACCCAAAGCACCATAGGTACAGGTGTGGGAATCGGCCCCGATGATCACTTCACCGGGGGCGCACAGCCCCTTTTCGGGCAGGAGGGCGTGCTCCACCCCCATATCCCCCACGTCAAAAAAGTTGGTAATCTGGTGCTTGGACGCAAAGTTACGGCAAATAGCACAAAGCTCGGCTGATTTTATGTCCTTACAAGGGGTGGAGTGGTCCAAAACGATGGCAATTTTGTCCCGGTCAAAAATCCGGGTCAGCCCTGCCTTTTCAATCTCCCCAACCGCCACTGGGGTGGTAATGTCATTGCCCAGCACCAAATCCAGCTTGGCTTCCAACAGCTGTCCCACTGTCACAGTATCCAGCCCAGCCGCCTTGGCCAGAATTTTTTGGGTCATCGTCATCGGCATGATGGGTCCCTCCCTGTTCTATTTTCATCAGTATGGCAGAGCTCTTGTCAAAAGAATGTAGCTTGTGTTACAATGCCATGGAAAGGATTGATTTTTATGAGTATATGGGCCCCTCTGGCAGAAGGGACGGCGGCCAAGCTGTACCGTGCCGGACAGCTGATTTATTTGCAAGGTACCGAGGCAACTGAGTTTTATTATCTGCTCAAGGGTCGGGTGAAAAGTTATATGAGTTCCTCCGAGGGCGGCGAACGGATGCTGGCCGTCTATCAGACAGGGGACTTGATGGGGGAAGCCTCCTTTTTTGATGAATGCCCCCGTGTTTCTTCTGCGGTGGCCGTAGAGGACAGCCAAATTGTCATCATTACTCGCTCCCGCCTCACCCAAGTTTTTGCCAAACATCCCGAGTTGGCCCTTCCCATGCTGCAATATCTGGCCCGAACCGTGCGGCTTCTTTCCAGTCATGTGGATGGGCTCTCCTTCCTTCCGGCCGACCGCCGAGTAGCTCGGGCCTTACTCGATCAAGCCGATCGGAATGGTGTTGTGTCCACCACACATGAGGAACTTGGGGTTTCCGTCGGGGTCAGCCGGGTAACTGTCAGTCGGGTTCTGTCCCAATTTGTCCAGAAAGGGTTTCTGAAAACCGGCTACCGCTCCCTGGTTTTGCTGGACCCCACCGCTTTGGAGCTTTTTGCCTCTTCCGAGCAATAAAACATCCACCCCACGCACTGTAACCGTGCGTGGGGTGGATGTTTTATCGAAATGATTTCTTTTTTACTTTTATAGTTCAAAAAACTTTCCAACCATACGGCCCATCTGCCACCAAGCATCCATCTGCACCACAACACCGTCCTCAACAAAAACAGCCAAGCGACGTTCCATTTCCCGCCCAACTGAAGTTTCCCCCTCGTGCAGGGTGTAGCCCAGTTCCTGCGCCTCTTCGACGGTCATACCCACTTCCAGTCCGTTTTCGGTTGTATGGCCGGCCTGCGTGACGGTCACGCTCAAAATCCACTCCCGGTTTTCTTCCCCTTCCATATCTGCCAAAAAATCCTCTTCCGTAGGATATTGATCTCGATCATCCTTATACCGCTCTTCATACCACTCTTCCCGCAGTTTCAAGTATTCAGCCGTAGCAGCACTTGTCTTAATCTGCAAGCCAGGAGCTTCATAGGTACGATAAAATCCCCAGTCCGCATTATAGAGGCCGGACATATCCTCCTCCTTCACCAGCTTCAGACTATCCCGCAGTTCTTTCGGCAGCTCGTCCAGCGGTCTGTGGTAAAGCTCCCCCATGGTCGCCAGTTGAACCTGCTCCCAATGATCATCCACCCCGGCAGGCTCCTCCGATTGCTCCGGTTCAGGTGTCGGCGCAGAAACCGGCTGTGTTTCGACAGGGGCACTCGACACCTCACCGGGAGTGGTGGCAGAACCATCTGCACCACAAGCGGTGAGTGAAAAAATGACCATGCCAGAAGCCAGTAGTGCAGTGGCAAGTGATTTCCAATTCATATCTGATGCCTCCTGATTTTCTGGATAAAAGCACGGGCGTTCCACGAAAGTGGCTGCAAACACCCAAATGACGCCTTTTTGTTATGATATCACATCTTTTAAGCAAAGAAAAGCCGTAGGACTTC
>CAZHWK010000024.1:0-11834 GCA_964536405.1 uncultured Oscillospiraceae bacterium | reverse complement strand
ATTCGGCCTAATCCAAGGATTGATTTTTTTGCTGTTGTATACAAATACGATACACACTTCGTACGCTAAATATATCTAACAAGCGAAAATATAAAAAGGCCAGAGACCGGGACTCCCCGGCCTCTGGCCTTTCTTTCTCATGCCTCCTTGGCTTCCTCGCCCTTGTCGCCCTTCTCCTTCAGTGCCTCCAAAATATCCTTCAACTTTTTGGGGTAGGGCATTCCCATGAGGCCTATGTTTTCCAAGAGGGAAAGCCCCTCGTTCCCCATAAAGAAGAAGATAACCGTCATACGGATATAGGCCACGCTCAGGGCGTTGTCCAGTAATACTCCAAGCCACACCAGGAGCAAAATCATACACTTTTTGCAAATCCCCTTGAAGCAGGCTTTGCTATCCAAGGCACCGCTCTTGCTCTTGTTGCTTTTGTGCCAAAAGGCCGCCACCAGCAACCCGGTCAGATAGTCCGCCGCCATCATAGTCACCAAAACCTGCATGGCTGCATCCCATCCTCCCAGCTGATTACTGATAAACGCCCCTACCGCTGCCATAGCGGTCAGGATACCGTTTTTGATATTCACTGCGTTTTCCATAATTCCCTACCCTTTCTCAACTTTCAACTGGCCCCCACAGTGGGGGCATACACAGCCCACAGTGGGCTTATCCGGCTCCTGGGGCTTGTCTGTGGGCACATCCTCCCAGGCAATGCCCAGGTAGTCCAAAATACCCCTTGCATCCACCTCGGCCAGCTTCTGGCGGTAGGCGGGGGCTTTCAACAGGGCAACATCCTCCCGGTTATTGTGAAATGCGTGTTCGATGATAACCGCCGGGGCCACCGTGTTTTTGAGCACGTACAGGGACACATCGTGATGCAGTCCGTCCCCCCACAGCTTAACCCCGGCCGCCTTAGCTCTCGCCAAAATCTTGCCGGCGGCAATGTTGCGCCCCGCCGTGGCTCCCGCCACACTGGTATAGATGCCATATCCCCTCGCAGGCAGCCACCCCGTCCCCTTCTGGGCGTTGCTGTGCAGGCTCACAAACAGGTCAAGGCCCTTGATGCCATTTGCAATCTGTACACGCTTGGCAAGGCTCACATCATGCTCATCGGTGCGGGTCATGGTGACGGCCACGCCGTGCCGCTCCAGCAATGCCTTAACCCGCCGTGCCATGTCCAGGTTAAATTCATGCTCAAAATAGGTTCCATCCGGGCTTCGCTTCCCGGCGGTCTCCACCCCATGCCCGGGGTCAAGGCATACCGTTTTACCCATAGGCTTGTCCTCCTCCTTGTCGTGCTTGAGCCACACGGCGATATAGTTATGTACCCGGCGGGTAGAGTTGATTTGATCCCCACCGCCAAAGTCGCACTGAGAGCTGCCGCCACCGTCCAGCATGATGGCTGTATCGGCTCCCAGCCGGTACAGCTCATCCCGCAGGCCCTCGGGGGTGTGGGCATCCCTCGTCCCGTCCCCAGAGCAATACAGCACCAGCTTATCCCCAATCATAGCCAAAGAGGTGCGTCCCCGCTTGCCGCCCACGTCCCGGCTATAGGACAGCTTATCCCCCGGACCAAGGTCACGGGTCAGCAGCTCCACACCGCTGATGTAATTGGAACCCCCGCTATCCGGGACAACATCCATGCGGATATCCCCGCCGGTGTCCCAGCGGTAGCCCCAGCAGTTCCAGGCTGATTTCGCCATCACCTGACCCCTGATTTTGAGGTGTCCCACCGCTTTGGGCCCATCATAAAACCCGCCGTTGATAATGTAGTCCGCCGTCCCCTTGACCTGGGCCAGACTGCGGTTATTACCCGCCACAATGGCGATTTTCGCCACCTGGGACAGTGGGATGGTCTTGATGTACTTACTCAAAACAAAACGCCTCCGTTCGTCTACTTGACAAATCGGCGGCGTTTTCATATAATGACCATAGAAAGGGCGCTGTTACAATGACGGTTAGCCCCTACTCGTTAACATAGCATATACTATGCTGACCGTTCGGGTGCTAGCCGAGCGGTCAGCACGCTTTTATGGAGAGTATGTAGGTCAAAAAGACCAAACACACGAAAACCCTTAGAAATTGCTTTCCTCGGTGTCCCACAATCGCATCACCCCCTTTCGCAAGGGAGTGGCTAACCGCCATTTTGCAACAGCGCCACGGTCATTCTACCGTATGCGCCGCCGTTTGTCAAATTTCTCCGCCGCCCTCATGGGCGGCTTTTTTTATGCCTTTGCTGTCACTACACTCTTCCAAATACACAATCCCCGTGTACTATGTACGCATTATTCGACCCCGAATAAACTGATTCTGCGTCACCAGACAATAATATCGGTTCGTCGCCATAAAGTGGTGCAAATATCAGAAAGACTGTATCTTTTGGCACCTTTACACTTGCTGCGTCCGGGATTTCAACCCCCTGGTAGGTATAGCACTTAAGCCGGTTCCCGCTAATAGTAACAGTTACAAGTGGTGCTTCTGGCCCACCTGTTTGTTGCTGTGCATTCGTCCTTCCAATCATCTTCCACACCTCCCAACGGGAGAAATGGAAATATCAGTGAATTTTAGGGGGGGGTAAATTCTGTTAATTTTCATTTTGTTGTCTCCTTTAAATATTTTCTCGTTCAGGACGCCCATGCAACGAAGACATTTTGCCTTGGCATAATAAAGTAGAAGTTCATATACACTTCTGGTGCTCTTGTTTCAATTTTTTCTGAGCCGGAATATAAGTTCCATCTTCAGCCACAATACGAATGCCGCGAGATGATGCAATAACTTCAACCTTTTCTCCTGCATAGGCCTTAGCTGGACCACTCATATCCATTCCGCCGCCCAAAGTAACATCGTATGAAATAGAAAACAATTCACCGTCGCTGCCAGCTCCCGCATTCGTCTTACCAAGCACCCCTACACCCCCTTAACACACATGATGCTGGGTACCGTCACGGTGGCCGTCGGCTGTGTCTTGCAGTAGATGTACACACCGCCTGCATAGCTCTCGGACACCGGCGCAAAATTACCACCCACGGCATCGGCGGCCCCGAAGGCCACATCAGGGCGGTGATTAGCGGTCACACCGGCACAGGCAATGGCCGCCCGAAAGCCGTAGCCTGCCACAGTGGTATTGGCCGCCCACGCAGAGGTCGCAACAGTTTTGCCATTGAAGACAAGTATGCTCCCTGGCACCGCCGCCAGCGCTCCGTTAAAGACCGCCTCCGTCCCGGTGTATCCGCCGTCTACGGCATACTGGTAGGCACTCTTTCCGGGGGTGCCAGCCGCACCAGGTGCGCCATTGGTCCCCGGGTCACCCTTGGGACCCTGGATGCCTTGTAGGCCTCGCTCACCTTGCGCACCCTGTGCGCCCGGGTCACCCTTAGGGCCTTTGACCAATCCCAGGTCAATTACCTGTGTCGCCATTTTCGCACCTCCTTACGAATAGGTTGCAATCAGATGCCCGCTGGCATTGATGCTAAACATGGGGGTCTTGCCGTCTGCCCCAGCCGGTCCTTGGACCCCCTGGTCCCCCTTATCCCCTTTTGCGCCAGTGTCTCCTTTCAGGCCCTGGGGCCCTTGGGGACCCTGCACCCCCTGGTCGCCCTGGACACCGGGTGTGCCCTGCAACCCCTGTTCGCCCTTGGGGCCCTGCTCACCCTGAATGCCGGGGTCACCCTTTGGACCGACCAAACCCTGGGGACCTTGGGGGCCTGTCATGCCGGTTGCACCGGACAGGTCGGTGATGTAGCTGTATGCCGTTGCCCCCTTGACGTAGAGTTTGGCATTGTCCGCATCCTCCACGTTGCCGGTGTCGATGAGGACAAATTGCCCCTCGCTTACATCAGTCCCGCCGAAGTCAGCATTCATGGCAGCAACAGAGGGGTAGGTCTTTGCAATGGAAAAGGCCTCCCCCTGGATGCCCTGCGGGCCTTGCTCCCCGGTATCACCCTTGGCCCCCTTAAAGTTCCCTCGCTTGGTCCATACTGTGTCCGCGGTCTTTTCGTACACATCACCGTTGGCCCCGTTAATCGCCCAGTCATTGACCAGCCCCAGAGAGGCGGCGGGGTCCGCCGTCACGTTGTACATCCGACTGCCGAGGACCTTGCCCAAATCCAAATTGTTCGCCATTTTTACACACTCCTCAAATAATCTTGTAAATCAGATGTCCAGTAGTCGGGTCTATCTCCAGTGGTGGGGTTGTCTCGGTGACATTAACAGATACCAGCAAATGCCCGTCCTCGCTGATGCCAACGGCAAACACACCGGTATCCAGCGGGGCCAGTGCACCATCTATCCCTTTTGGGCCGATGGGGCCTTGCGGACCAGGGATGCCCTGTGGACCTTGCGGGCCCGTGGCTCCCTGAGGGCCTGTATCGCCTTTTTCGCCCCGCTCCCCTTTGAGGCCCTGGGGACCCTGGGGACCGGTTGCACCGACCTCGCCTTTCGGGCCGGTAGCACCTTGGGGGCCCTGGATGCCTTGGGGGCCCTGCATCCCCTGCGCTCCGGTGTCTCCTTTGTCCCCCTTTGCACCGGTTGCACCCCGGGCGGGTACGCCGCTGTCCGCATAGCTTTTGGCGGCTTTGTCCCAAACCATCCAATTGCCGTTACTACCGACATATGGTGTCTGTTCTGTGACTGCCGCAGAGGTTGCCGCACTGGCAGCGCTGGCCGCCGCAGCTGTTGCGCTTGCCCCTGCCGCATCCACCACCTCGTCCAGCTCGCCGTTGATGATTCGCCCCAGAGAGTCGTCAATCTGCTCTCCAGTGTATACACTTTGATAATAAGTAGGCTCTGCCATACATTGCCTCCTCTCAATAATAGATAATCAAGATGCCTGCCTCACCGTCACCGCCGGGTCCAGCATCTCCTCCAGTGCCGCCGGGACCGGGCCAGGTGTAGTTATAGCTCCCGCTGACACCACCACCGCCGCCACCACCGCCGCCGCCGTGACCACCATGGCCACCACCGCCAGGGATTGTCGCTTTGTCCCCCTTTGCACCGGTTGCGCCGGCACCGCCTTGGCCGCCATTTGCAAAGCCGTTGCCATTATTGTCCTCCGCGCTTGCGTTGCCGCCCTGAGTACCGTTTGCACCGGCTGCCGCACCGCCACCCAGACCACCGGCACCGCTCTGTCCATGCATGCTGGCGTATGCGCCCTTATCTCCCGCACGATAGGTTGTACCCTTATAGTCCACCGTGGGACGGGTGCTGTCCGATTGCTGGCCCTTGCCGCCATCAATACCAGACAGGCCGGGTACGCCGTACACTGTGCCGTCCATAATGTTGACGTATCCACTGTCGGACGGAGTACCATTTGCCGATGTCAGGTCCCCGAGGGTGGTGGGGGTACCATCCGTTCCTGCCCCAGATGTGCCATCTGTCTGCATGATCCCGCCTTTGCCGCCCACACCGATGGTGGCCTGCAAAACCTGTCCGGGTGTCGCCTGGATGGTGGCAATCAATACCTTACCCCCATCCCCGCCTTTGCCCGCAAGACCGCCCGCACCAGAGGCCCCGTAGGAGGAGCCGGATGCGGCTTTACCATCCTCGCCCTTGCATCCGCTACAGCCACCCGGTCCACCCCCGATGAGCACCGCTCGCACCTTGCCTTTACACTCGGGCGGGATAGTGACCGGCCCGCTGGCCGACACCACCATAAAGTGCTGGTAGTAGTTGCCGATGCCGGTTGGGACGTAGCCTTTCACAATTCTGGCAGACGCTCGAAGCAAGCCGCCCATAGCAAAGTCCATGGACTGGATAAACCCATCCACCGGCTCACCGAATGGGTCTGTAAGGCTCACAGGGTCCCCTGCCCGCTCCCCCTGCACTACAAAATCGGTCCGCACGGTAGCCGCCTGCCCATAATAGGCCAGCACCCGGGCGGCCACGTTTTCCGAGTTCGCCATACTGACCAGCGTGGCATCGGTCACAGTGACCACATTGTCCTTCTGGCTCACTAGGCCTCTGGCCGCCGCCTTGGCCGCCGTAATGACCCTGGTAGTGTGGGTATACTCCCGTCCCACCAGCTTGCAGGAGGATGCAGCCCCCAGCACCGCATAGTTGACACCACTCTCCAAAATCTGTCCGGCATCCACAGCCAGGCTGTGCATGGGCCCATCAAAGCGCACCAGCACCCCCACCATGTCCAGCCCCTTCGGGCTGACCAGCGGCTCGGCAGGAGCCTCGCCCTCATAGAGAGTAGCCTCCTTGTCCGTGGGATAGGCCATGTAGGCATGCTCAGACACGTTGACCTCATTGACCGGGGTGCGATAGTCCACATTCCCACCCACAAAAACCCGGCTGTTCTCCAGCGCAGCCGGGTTGCCGCTGCTCAGTGGCGCAAACACCGGGTTTCCCGCCGCATCCTTACGGACACTTCCGCCCACAGAAAACAGCAGTTGTTGGAGGTTTCCCCTCCGGGTGGCAATGGGGAGCCACCCATACACGGCCATCCCTACAAACGCAATGTCTAGGCTATACTCAATAACGCCGCCGATGATATCGCCCAGCACATCCTCCATCGGTTGCCCGGTGTACAATCCGCCGTAGTGTGTACTGTTTTCCAACAGGCCGATGGCAGAGGTGCAGACAATCTCGTGCAGGTATCGTCCCTTGCGTACCGTACTCGTCATAAAAAACTTGCCCAACAAGTTCTCTCCGCGATAGTGATATACCGGCTCGCCATATCCATACAGAGACAAATCATGTACAAGCACTCTCAAAATGGGCCGCACGCCAAAAAGCTCCTGCTCTGAGGTCAGTATCCCGTCCGCGTCCGCAGGTCTAAAAATGGTGGGGATCAGGGACGAACAATCGGCGGCAGCTGTTAGCGTGTCCACGCTCAGCTCGTCACAGGGCAAACTGTTGGCGATGCAAACCCGACCACCCATTAAGCCTTGCCAATCAAAGCTGTCGTTTCCGATGACCAGTCTGTCTCTGTTCATACTACCGCTCCTTCAGGGTGATGACGGCTCCCTCCCAATAGGTTACACCATTTATCACCAATGTTTTTTTGGCCGCTGACAGGATTGGTACTGCCTCCATCCGGACATCACCGCCGGTTTTGGGGTCGGTATATGACACAAAAATATAATCCTCTGCGCAGACAGTGGCCAAGCGGGAAAATTCGTCCGATGTCATGGGGTTGCATGCACAGACCAGGATAGGACGCACTCGGATTAAGTCTACCAGCTCACGTCCATCCAGTGTCTGCCCTCCGGCCTTTCCATAGATTTTCTCATACTGCACAGTCATGCCGTAGCGATAGAGGTATCGGCTAAAATCCACACCATTGAGCATAAAAGTCATAGTCGGCCGCCTTTCACCAAAGAGTTTCCCCGCAAACTGGATTCCCGCCGGTCGTATTCATAGCTTCCCCTGGCCAGTTCCCGGCCGTCCAGCTGCAAAACCGCCTCCAGGCGGATGGGCTGGTCAGAGCCTCCGGCACCGCCGGGAACAGACTTCGACGCACCAGCTGCATTGGCCTTCACCGCTTGCTCCAAAATGGCTTGCTGGGGGTTTGGCGGCTCAAAGCTGGCTGGCATAGCACCAGCCACCGTCCGCTCTACCCGCTGGATATCCCAAGCCCCACGAACCGCCTGCTCCATCTCCTCGGCAATGGCCCGGGCGGCTGCCACAGCCTCCTCCCGCTTGGACAGCATCCCCTCGGTCAGTTCCTCAGCCATCAAGGTCCCAACCTCAAAGGTAATCCCGTCCAGCCCATCCAGAGCGGTCTGGAGTTGGGTCTCATACTCGCTCTCCAGCGTGGAGAGCTGCCCTTCATAAAACTTCTGGGCCACCTCTTTGGCCCGGTCGTTCTTCTCCTCCCAAGTGGTCAGATACTCCTCCAGCTTGGTGTCGGTCATGCCCAGGAGCTTTTCCCCAAACCCAGTGGCATCGTCTACATCCATAGACAGGATTTCATTGAGCAGGTCGCCGCCCACCCCACGCTCTTTCAGATTGCCGAGGGTCTTTTCGTAGCGGTCGATGGCGTCAATCTGGTCCTGGATGTTCTCCAGGGTCATTTTCCCGTCCTTGACCTCAAAAAGCTCTCCATAGCCAGAGAGCTTCCCGGCCATGTCATCCCGCTTTTTTTCCACCTCGTCATAGGCGGACTCAATTTCCTGGATGGCGGCCACCTGGCCCTGGGAAAAGTCCTCCATCCGCTCCTGGTACAATGCACTTTCTTCGTCCAAAAGCTCCTCATACCGGTCCAGCTGCGCCGCGTGGTCCTTCTCCTGCCGCTCGGCCTCCTCCTCGGCGGCCGCCTGCTTCAGCTTGTATACTTCCTCCTGGTTTTTCCGCAGGGCGTCCAAATTGCCGGTGTCCTGGAGATACCTCTCCCCGATTTCCGCCAGCTCGTCATAATAGCTCTGCTCATCCACCAGCCCCATGTCCTTATCATGGTCAAGCTCCGCCTTGATGGACTTATACGTCTCCAAATCCTTCTCGGCTTGGGTCTTGGCCTTTTTGGCCGAGGAGGAGGTGGATTTGTAGGCCGAGGATGCCGCATAGGAGTAAGAGCCGATGGCCGCCTTTGCCCGGTTCAGTGTAGCGATTTGAGCATCGTACGCTGTTTTTTGCTCTTTGAGTGCGTTGAGGTCGGCATCGTTGGCCTCGGCCTTGGCCGCTCGCTTGGCTTTTGCCAGTTCCAGGTAGCCAACCGCCGTTTCCGTGGCCTGGTAGGCCTCTTTCCCCAGCTGGATGGCGGCCTCCACACTGGCCCGCTGTGCCTCCAACGTGGCAATTTGCTCGTCCATCTTGGCCTGTGCCGCGGTAATATAGGCCTCCTGATTAAGCCTGACAGCCCCGGTTTCCGTGTCAAAGCTCAGCGCGGCAGCATAGCCCGCATCAATGAGGGACAGTGCCGTTTTCAGGCTTACGCTCCCCGCCGTATCCTGCTCAGAGAGGGCCTTGGTCAAGGTGTCCTGTGCCCCGGTCAGCTCCAGCGATGCACCAGCCAGCTCCTTGGCCGCCTTTTCCTGCTCCTTGAGTTGCTCCTCTGTCATCTTGGACTGCTTTTGAGCCTGGACTGATGCCGTGGTCTGTGCCTGTGTAGCCTCAGACAGTTCGTTGTAAGCCGCCTCGGCCTTGTCCGTCTGGTCCTCATTGGCTTCCTGCTGGGCGGTCAGTTCTTCCACCTGTTTGCGGTATTTGGCGGTATCGGCCTGTGCTGTGATATAGGCAATATCTGTGTCCCGCATGGACCCGGTCACCCGGTCCCCCATCTGGGCAAGCGTTTCCTCAGCCTTTGCCAGATTTCCCTGGGCTTCGGCCAGTTCTCTGGATGTCCGGGCTCGGTCCACGTACAATTCAGACAGATAAGATTGCGCCGCCGCCCCTTCTGCTGCCTTAGCCTGCGCCAGGGCCATTTTCTCCAGCTCCTGAGTGGTCATGGAGAGGCTATCGCTCTCCTGGTCATAAGCCAGGGCCAATCCCGGAACAGCCTCGTTGAGCTGCTCTACCAGGGCAAGGATAGAGGCCTTTTGCGCTTCGCTTTTCCCCTCCGCCTCCATGGCCTGGGTCAGGGCCTCCACCATGTCAAGGGTGCTCTGTGTCCCTTTTTTGGTGGTCTCGGCCGTCTCCTCAAAGACACCCTTGGCCTCCAAGGCCGCATCGCTCAACCCCTCGGTCTCCTCGGCGGCCGCACGAGTATGTGCCCTGTATGCGCCAAGACCCACCACAAGAGCCGCTAAGGCCGCCACCACGGGGATGATGGGGCAGGCAACCATGGCGGCCGAAAAGAGTCCGGTGGCAGTCGCAGCAAATTTGGCAACCAATGTATACCCGGTCACGCCTACCACCAGCACTCCCAAGGCAGCCGTCAGGCCTGCTAGGACTTGCACCAGCCATGGGTTGTCCCGGATAAACTGGGCCTGCACTCCCATGACCTCAGTCCCAGACTCGGCCACCTCCCGCAGGGCCGGGGAAAGGGCATCCCCGACGGCCGCCTTGACCTCGGTCACGCTGTTTTTCAGCAGGGCCATTTGGCTCTCGGTGGTAGCGTACCGCTTGGCCGCCTCCTCGCTAAGGGCTGTATTTTCCTCCCAGGCCCGATTGGCAAGGTCAACAGAACTGGTCAGCAGGTCTCCCGACCCGGCCAGGGCCAGGGTGGCATTGGACAGGCGCACCTCGGTGAGCCCCAGCTCCTCCAGCAGGGCCACCGACGACCCGCCCTGCTCACCCACCCGACCAAGCCCAGCCAGGAAGGCAGACATAGCCCCTAGGGCATCCTCACCCCAGGCCTTGGAAAAGTCCTCCACGCTCATGCCAGAGATTTTGGCAAACTCCCCAAGCTCTTCCGAGCCGGTAGCCACCATGACCTCAAACTTTTTGAGCAGCTTGGACACGGCGCTGCCTCCCGCCTCGGCCTCAATGCCCAGGGAGGACAACGCGGCGGACAGCGCCATAATCTGAGGCTGGGTCAGCCCGGTGAGGTTACCGGTAGCCGCCAGCCGGGTTCCCATTGCCACAATGTCCGCCTCGGTGGTAGCCGAGTTGTTGCCCAGAGCCACAATGGCCGAGCCAAGGCGCGAATAATCCTCGGCCGCCATCTGGGTCACGTTGGCAAACTTGGCAAGGGACGAGGCACCTTCCTCCGCAGAAAGATTGGTGGTCTCCCCCAGGTCCAGCATGACCCGGGTAAAGTCCATCACATCATCTGTGGCAATTCCCAGCTGTCCTGCCGTCTCGGCCACCTTGGCAATCTCGGTGGTGGTCTTGGGGATTTCACGAGCCATATCCCGCACGGAATCGGTGATGGCCCCAAGCTGCTCCGGGGTTCCATCCACCGTTTTAAAAATGCCGGTTACAGCACTCTCAAACTCGATGGAGGCCTCGATGCACTCCCACAGGACGGCGGCAATCTCTTTGACCGTCTTGGCAAGCCCGGCCGCCACCAGGGCCTCGGCCAGACCATTGACCGCATCCACGCTGGACTTGCCAAAGTGACCGGACTTTTCCTCGGCTCCCTTGACCTCCTTGCCGTACTGGTCAATGGACTTAGCGCAGCCGTCGGCGCTCACCGTGGCCTCGGTCAGGTAGCGGCTTGTCTTGTCGATTTCGCTCTGAAGCCCCAGCAAATCCTTCTGAGCCAGATTATTTTTCTGGCTCCATTGCTCCACCCCACGGGTTGCTGCATCCTGATACCGGCGAGCATCATCCAGGGCCTTTTGATGCTTTTTCACTTCTGCCGTCACAGCCTGCTGCGCCTTAGCCGACCCGCTGTTGGTCTCCTGCATCTCCTCCAGCCGAGTTTTTGCCCCCGATAACTTTTTCTCCAGTTGCTCGGTCTGTTGGGTGTATTTCTCTTGCGCCTGTCTCGCCTCTTCTAAGGCTTGCGCCGTCTGACTGACCTTTTCCGCCTGTTGCTCATAGGTTCTCTTCAGCACATCGGACTTAGCAAGCAGAGCCTCCCGGCTGTTAGCCTGCCCCTTGTACTGGGCCTCCACCAAAGCAAGCTCGCTCCCAAGGGTCTTTAGGCTCCGGTTAACGTTTGCAATTTTTTGTTTGTACTCGCTCTCGCCCTCAATGGCCAGGCGGGTGGATATGGTTCTCGTGGCCATGCGCGTGCCTCCGCTCTTGATATTTTTGGTATATTCTGCTATGCTGACAAAAAGAAAGGGTGTGTATCTTATGGTTACCTGTAAAAAATGTGGCGGTAGCGGTCTTTTTTTCTCGGTAAACAAGGATGGACTGTGTGCTGACTGCCGTTTCCCGGTTGATGGCCACCCACCACTGCTAGTGGAGTGTGCTTCCAATGCATCCGTCAGGGCGGAAGGAGACGCACTGTTTATCCAGCAAAAGAGTGGAGAGTGCGTAATCCCAATTGCCAGTATTCAGGACTTCAC
>CAZHWK010000023.1:0-12030 GCA_964536405.1 uncultured Oscillospiraceae bacterium | reverse complement strand
AGGTGCTGGACGGAACCGGACACGCCTCAAGCGATGTACAGATTGCCGGTGAACTTCTGGCCCGACATGCCCACATAACGGTTGAGGGGCAGATATTTGAGGGTTTCGGCTACCGGACGGGAGGAGCCAACAGCGGCTCCGGCCGCCTTGGCCAGATCCTCGATGAGCTTCATGTTCTTCTTGTCCCCGATGCCCTTACCGGCACTGACCACCCGCTCTGCCTGGGGAATGGGGGTGTCCGTGGGGATACCGTAGCTGAAGTCATGGCCGTCCTTTTGCAGGTGGGCCACCAGCTCGGCCACCTTCTCGGCGGCGGTGCCCTCCTTCAAAATGTTCTTTTTCCGCACGCCGGTGATGGGGGCGGGCTTTTTGGGCCGGCTGGAGGAGCCGCCCTCGCTCTTGGGGGGCTTGCCCATGATGTGGGAGGCGATAACCACCCGCTGGATTTCGTTGGTGCCCTCATAGATGGTGGTGATTTTGGCATCCCGGTACATCCGCTCCACGTCCATGCCCTTGAGGAAGCCGGTGCCGCCGAAAATTTGGAGGGCGTCGTTGGTGACCTCCAGGGCAATGTCGGAGGCGTACTGCTTGGCCATGGCCGACTCCATGCCGTAAGGCTCGTGATGTTCCTTCAAATCGGCCGAGGAGTAGACCAGAAGCCGGGCGCAGCGCAGCTTGGTGGCCATGTCGGCCAGTTTGAAGCCAATGGCCTGCTGGAAGCCAATGGGTTTGCCGAACTGGATTCGCTCCTTGGCGTAGTCCACGGCAGCCTCATAAGCCCCCTGGGCGATGCCCAGAGCCTGGGCCGCAATGCCGATACGGCCGCCGTCCAGGGTGGCCATGGCGATTTTGAAGCCCTCGCCCTCCTTGCCCAGCAGGTTTTCCTTGGGGACCTTTACGTCATTGAAAATCAACTCGGCGGTGGAGGAGGAGCGAATACCCATCTTGTCATAGTGGTCACCGAACTCAAAGCCCTTCCAGCCCTTTTCCACGATGAAGGCCGAGATGCCACGGGTGCCGATGTCGGGGGTGGTGACCGCAAAGACCACATAGGTATCGGCCTTGGGGGCGTTGGTGATGAAAATTTTACCGCCGTTCAGCACATAGTGGTTGCCCTTGAGCACGGCGGTGGTTTCGGTGCCGCCAGCGTCAGATCCGGCGTTTGGCTCGGTCAGGCCGAAGGCCCCCAGCTTTTCGCCTCTGCACAGGGGGGGCAGGTACTTTTTCTTCTGCTCCTCGTTGCCAAAGGCAAAGATGGGCCAGGTGCCAAGGCTGGTGTGGGCCGAGAGGATAACCCCTGTGCCGCCGTCCACCCTGGAAAGCTCCTCCACGGCGATGGCATAACTTAGGATGTCCCCGCCCTGGCCACCATATTCGGTGGGGAAGGGGATGCCCAGGATGCCAAGCTCTCCCAGCTTTTTGACCGCTTCGGTGGGAAACTCGTTTTCCTGGTCGAGCATAAAAGCCAGAGGCTTTACCTCGTCCTCAGCGAAAGCACGGACCTTGGCACGCAGGTCCTCGTGGGTCTGTGTGGTCTTGAATAACATGCTGTTTTCCCCCTTCGAAATTTTAAATTAGATAAACTTTATCCACTTTTGAGGTAAAAAAGAAGTTAAGGCGTTTCGGCCAGGATGCTGAACAGGCTGTGGGACTGAAGTTCCCTGTCCAGGTTGGCCTGAACCTGGGCCAACTTTTCATGGGCACCGCAGCCGCCGCATTCTATCCGCCGCTGGCAGAGAAAGTCGGGCTCCATGCAGGAGATGACCCGCTTATCCTCCTCCATAGTAGAAAGAAGGTCATACAGGCTGACCGCCTTTAAATCACACAGCAGACGGCAGCCGCCGTCCACTCCACGGGTGACCTGGACCAGTCCGGCCTTGGCCAGTTTGCGTATCACCTTGTAGGCAAATTGCTGGGGCATCCGTTCTTCCCGACAAATCTGGCCTACGGTGGTCTGCTCGCCGTTTTGCAAGGCACGCAGAATGCGCAGGGCATAGTCGCTTTCCCGTGTAATGAGCACCCGCTGTCCTCCTTTCTGCTCAAGTAAAACTTGTTTTATGTACACACTTTAGCATTGTGGATAAAATTTGTCAAGAATGGAAAAGGTGATTTTCCCTTTTGACCAAAACGGGGTGGTCTGTTTTAGCGAAAAGAGCAAGGAAGTTTGGGGCTTTAGCAGAAAAGCACAACCCGGGCGGCCAGATAGCCAAGGAGAAAGCAGACAGGAAAAGTCAAAAGCCACACCAGGCCCATGCGCCCAAAGACCGAGCCGTGGGTTTCTTTTCGGGCAGACATCCCGGCCCCCAACACGGCGGCGGTTTTGGCATGGGTGGTGGACAGGGGCAGACCCATGAGGGTGGCCAGAAGCAGGCAGAGCCCGCCCCCCAGGTCGGCGGCAAAGCCCTCCCGTGGGGGCAGGCAGGTCATTTGGCGGCATACCGTGTCAATGATACGCCGCCCGCCCAGCAGGGTGCCAAGGCCCATGGCGGCGGCCACCAGGACGGTGAGCCAGAGGGGGGCGGCGGGGAAAGCGGTTTGTCCTCCCGCCCCGGCCAGAGTGACGCAGAGCAGAAAGACCCCCAGGAATTTTTGCCCATCCTGTGCCCCATGGAGGAAGGACATCAGCCCTGCCCCCAAAATTTGCCCTGCCCGGTAGCTGCCCTTTTGGGGTAAAAAACGGGCGGTCAGTCCCCCCAGAAGAAAGCCGGCGCACAGGGAAAAGATAAGCCCGAAAAGCACCTTTCCCCAGGCCAACCAGCGGATGGCCCCGAAAGAGCCTTGCAGGGCCACCGCCGCCCCGGTCACCCCGGCCACCAAGGCATGGCTTTCGCTGGTGGGAATACCAAAGACCCAGGCCCCGGCGGACCAAAGTACGATAGAGCCAAGGGCCGCCGTCAGGGCGGTAAGGGCGGAGGCGGGGTCACCCCCGAAGTCGGCAATTTCATAGATGGTATTGGCCACGGCGGGGGAAAGGGCGGCGAAGAGCCACACCCCCGCCAGATTGCACAGGGCGGCCAGGAGGACGGCCCGCCGGAAGGGGAGTACACCGGAAGCCACCACCGTGGCGATGGCATTGGGGGCATCGGTCCAGCCGTTGACCACCACCACGGCCAAGGTAAGCAGGGCGGCGGGCAGAAGGGCAGGAAATTGGAACAGACCTTCCAAATATGACAAGAATGACAAGCGCACCACCTCCCACAAACCATATGTGGACGGTGGTGCGCTCATTCATCCCCGTCGGGGGCGGGGAATTTTCGCAAAGGATCCTCCCCCAGCAGGCTGGCCTGCCGGATGGCGGTATCGCCGTACTTATGGCGGATGGTGTCCATGGTGCGTTCCAGAGTTTCCTGCCGCTCCCGCCTAGGGGCGTCGTCGGGCTGGAAGAGGTTTAATTGCTCGCCCCCCTCCCCCTCGGGCGAAAGGTTCAGCCCCGTGAGGGTGAGGGCACGGATAGGGGCCCGAAATTCCCAGGAGGCGGAAATCAGTTCCATGGCGCACTGGGCCAAGTCCCGGGAAACGCAGGTGGGGGCGCAAAGCCGCTTCTGGCGGCAGATGTCCTTGAAGAAGGGGTCCCGAATGATAACCTGTAAGGTGGTGGCCTTGAGGGCGTGCCCCCGCAGGCGGTGGGCCACGCTGTCAGCCAGAAGGGTGACCCCGGCCCGGACGGCATCCTCCCCCACCAGGTTGTGGCAAAAGGTAAGGCCGTTGCCCACCGATTTGGGCGGCTCATAGACCCCGGCGGGGGCCACCGGGCTGTGCTCTAACCCATTGGCATAGTCGTACAGGGTGGCCCCCTGCTTGCCCAGCAGGGCCACGAGGGCCTCCCGCCCGAAGGCGGCCAGTCCCCCGATGGTGCTTACCCCGTATTTTTTCAGCTCTCCGGCCGAGGCACGGCCCACGAAGAGCAGGTCGGTCACCGGCAGGGGCCAGACCAGCTCCTTAAAATTTTCCCGAGTAATGAGGGTGGTGGCGTCGGGCTTTTTATAGTCGCTGCCCAGCTTGGCAAAAATTTTATTGAAGGAAACTCCAACCGACACCGTAAGGCCCAATTCCTCCCGCATTCGCCGTCGAATTTGCCCCGCAATGTCCACCGGGTCCCCGCCGAACAGGTGCATGGAGCCGGTGATGTCCAGCCAGCTTTCGTCAATACCGAAGGGTTCCACCAAATCGGTGTACTGCTCCAAAAGCTCCCGGGCCAGCAGGGAGTAGGCGGCATATTTGTCGTGATGGGCAGGGAGAAGGACCAAATCGGGGCATTTGCGCTGGGCCTGCCAGATGGTTTCGGCCGTTTTGACCCCGAAACGCTTGGCTGGCTCATTTTTGGCCAGGATGATACCGTGGCGGCTTTCCGGGTCCCCGCAGACCGCCACCGGGCCCTCCCGCAGCTCAGGGTGCTCCAACAGCTCTACCGAAGCGTAAAAGCTGTTGAGATCCACATGCAAAATGACCCTATCCACGCCCATCACCTCTCTGGAAAGCAGTATAACATAAAAGAAGAGGAAAGTCAAACGGATGTTCTAATTATTCCAGTCCAAAAGCTGGGAAATTTCCTCCAAATGGCCGACCAAATCCTGGGTGCCATTATAGCGCAGGTAGGCCACCCGGTCGCCCCTTCGGGCAAAGAGCTGCTGGGTGCCGTACTCCACATGGGTGACCACCGTCAGTTCGTCAAAGCCGGGGGCCTGGATGTGCTGAATTTCATACTCCTCGGGCTGGTACTTGTAATCGTAGTCATAGACATGATAGTTCAGCAGGTCGTCCATGAGGGGAGGGGCTAGGGCAGCGAAGGTCAGGTCGTACCAATCCATGCGCAGGGAACAGGGCAGCTCCCGCCCGGTGACCGTCCCTGCTTGCTCTACCTGATATCGGTGGGCCAACATGTCCAAGTCGTAGGTCACATAGTTGTCCCGGTCGGGGCCGGTGTAGCCGGGGTAGTAGAAGGGAACCGGGGTATAGGTGGGGTCATCCTCCAGCTGGGGCAAGGAGAGGATGGGGAAGGGACGGTGGGCCAGGGCAATCTCGGCCCGCCACCGTCCGGCGGTCATTGTGTAGAGGGAGGTGCAAAGCACGGCCACCCCCACCAGGGATAAAAGGACGGTGTAGACCTGACGGAACAGGCCGGAGCGGTTCCAACGGGCCGGGTGGGGGGCGGGAAAGCCGGACTGAAGCTGCTTTTGCAAACGGCGCAGACGGTAGGCCTGCCATCCGAAGTGGATGGTCATGAGCAGGAGGAGAAAGACCATAAAGTTGGTGTACAGGGAGCCAAAGTTGATGAGGTGATAGATTGGGCCAAAGCTACTGTCCAGGCGAGCAAAGACCATAAAGCCCATCTGGGCGGCCATCATGAGGGCCAGAACGAGGGAAAAGAGGGTCATTTTTTTGCTCAGCTTTTCCAGGGAATAGCTTTGGGCCACCGGGTCGGTGTGAAAGTCCTCGGTATCCGGGTCGTCGGCCCGGTAAAAATCGAAGTGGCCCAGCCGTCCGGCCCAGACCCAGCCCATCTGGGCGGCCCAGGTGACCTGCTCCCCGGTGGGGGCTTTTTGGAAGTCGGACCGGGGTTCGGCGTGGTATCGGGCGGACGAGGGCTCCCGCCGTTCAAAATGGGCACAGTAGGGCCCCATGCCCGTGAAGAAAAGCCCCTGGGTGGCCAGGTCCTCCATCCAGGCTTCCAGCCCCTGGATGTCCAGAAAATCCACCGGAACCAGCTTGGAAACCTTGCTCATATCTGCCCCTCGCTTTCTGCATCGGCCAGCCGCAGACGCAGCCGGGTTAGCTCTTCCTCGTACAAGCTCCGTCCTGCCGCTGTGATTTGGTAGGTTCGCTTGCGCCCCTCCACGGCGGTTTCCTCGATGAGCCGTTCCTCCTCGAACTTACCCAAAATGGTGTATAGGGTACCGGGGCCCAGCTTGACCCGCCCTGCGGTCTTGCCCTCCACGAATTCGGCAATCTCGGTGCCGCACTTCTGTCCTCGCAAAAAGGACATGAGGACATAAAACATACTTTCGGTCAGGGTTTCCAGGGCTTTCCTGCCCATTTGACCACCTCCATATCGAAACACGATATCGTATATGGATATTATAATATCGAAATACGATATTGTCAAGAAAGGAGTTGGTTTGCCCTCTGGGTTGGGGAGCGGAAAAGCTGGAAAGGGTAAAAAAATCCCCCGGCCCATGGGCCGGGGGATGGGAGCTTAGATGGTGCTGTTGGCCTCGGCGGCCTTTTCCTTGGGCTGGATGTGGATGATGTGCTTGGATACCACCTTGTACACCAGGAAGGTAACCCCCGAGTTGATGCCCGCCTTGAGCAGGTTGAAGGGGAGAATGACGGGAAGCAGCATTCCGTCCACAATCGGCTGCATTTGGGCGGGGTCACCCATGAAAGCGGCGGTGATGAAGTGATTGGCAATCATCATCACAATGCCCATGGCCAGAGTGCCGCAGACCAGGCCCAGCATGGCACCCTTCCGGGTGTGCTTCACCCGGTAGATGCTGCTGGCCACCACCACCAGGGTGCCCGTGGCAATGACGTGCATCAAAAAGCCATAGACACCGTCCCCGCCCAGGAAAAAGGCCTGAATGAAGGAGGCAATCAGGGTGATGAGCAGGCCGGCAACGGGGCCGAAGGCAAAGGCACCGATGAGGATGGGAATGTCGCCCGGATCATACTGTAAAAAAGCGGCGCTGGGGAAGAGGGGGAAGTGAACTAGGGTGATGAGGACGGCCGCCATGGCGGTCATCATGGCCATAACGGCCAGCTTTTTGGTGTTTTCTTTCATGAAAAAACCTCCATATGAATGTAACAACCGAAAACCAATATGCCTTCGGGTGTTAAAACATAGGAGGAGTGCTTGTTTTACACACATCTTCTTCCATCCAGACTTCGTATCCATAAGGAATACGTTACTGTCGGTCCCGGAATTGCACCGGGTCAGTTCTCTTGCGAGAAGTAGCGGACTATACCGCCGATCGGGATTTTCACCCTGCCCTGAAGACATCGTTATTCTGTTGTTCAACATCATTATAACGATTTTCTGAAAAAAAGCAAGAAAAACTTTTTAGAACAAAAGTTCTATAAAGTGATTGACAAGGGAGGGAAGGGGCGGTACAATAAGAAAAAACGCTGGAAAGGGGGCAAAGGCCTTGCAACGAGAACAAACTTGCTGCTTCACCGGCCATCGGCCCTCCAAGCTCCCCTGGGGGAATGACGAGCGGGACCCCCGGTGCCTGCGCCTGAGGGAGGAGCTGGCCCGCCGGGTGGAGGGAGCCTATGAGAAGGGCTACCGCCATTTCATTTGCGGCATGGCCTTGGGCTGTGACCTCTATTTTGGGGAGGCCGTGCTGGCCCTGCGGGCCAAGTACCCCGACATCAGGCTGGAGGCCGCCGTGCCCTGCCCCACCCAGGCAAGCCGTTGGTCGGCTCCCCACAGGGCCCGCTATGAGGCCCTGCTGGAGCAGTGCGACTGGGAAACCCTGGTGCAGCACCAGTACGACCCGGGCTGTATGATGCGGCGAAACCGCTATATGGTGGACCATTCCTCGTTGGTGCTGTCGGTCTTTGACGGTAACCCGGGGGGCACCATGCGTACCCTGGCCTATGCCATGAAGGAGAAGGTGGAAACAGAGATGATTGACCTGAGCGATTTTATGTGAGGAAAGCAAAAAGCTGTCCGCTGGGGCGGACAGCTTGCAGGGAAAATTTATTCAAAGAGGGACTGCTCCTTTTTCAAGCGGCGTTTTTTGAACAGGATGCGGAAAAAGCCGTAGGCGATGAGCAGGCCTAGCCCAAGATTGGTGCAGCCCATGAACAGATTGACAGGACGGGTAAGCTGGGCCAGGTGGAGGGAAAGGTTCTGGGCTCCGATGGCGATATTTAACACGCCACACACCCCAAGCAGGGCCAGAACACGGTTTAGGTGCCTGATGCGGGAAGGTGTGTCGGAATAGAGGTCAAACGTTCCAAGAGCGGTCTTTTTCCGAACGTAGATCCAGCGATTGACATAGCCCAAATATTCCGCCCCGGTTTCTTCCAGAAAACTGATGTAGTTTTGACTTTCCGGGTGGGAGGAGAGGTTCTCCAAAAGCTCCAGCCGAACTCGGTACTCCCCCGGCGTGCCCTCTTCAAAGGTATACCTGCAAAAGCAGACAGCCACCAGGGCCAGCCCCTTGGCTGCCATTTCGTTGAGCCAGGCTTCCTCCTTGTCAAAGTCCCAGGCCCAGAACCATTTTGATACCGTTTTTCTCATTGTGCATCTCCTTCCATGATGGCCCTGCCGTTTTGCAGAAGTTCATCCAGTCGGGCCATTTCACTCAGCACCATGTCCCGGCCCAAGGGGGTAATTTGGTACTCCTTTTTCCGGCTGTCCTTCTCCCCGGGAAGGGCGGTAATCCACCCCTTTTCCAGCATAGTGTTCAAGGCCCCGTACAGGGTTCCGGCGGCCAGCTTGACCCGCCCATGGGAGAGGGCTTCGATGTTCTGCATGATGCCATAGCCGTGCAGAGGGGACTGGATGGAAAGCAGAATGTAGTACACCGCTTCGGTGAGGGCACCGGTTTGGTGGGTTGGCATAAATATCGACCTCCGTTATACCTAGAGCCGTTATAACGGCTACCGATATAGTGAGTATAACGGCGGCCGATATATTTGTCAAGAGGAAAATAAAAAGCAAGGCATATAAAAACCCTCCCCCGGATCAGTCTGGGGGAGGGTTTTGCATGGAGCTAAGGGGTGACCAGACCGTCCACCAGGGCTTGCCCGTCCAGCCGGGTCATGGTGTCGTGGGGGCGGAAGGCGGTGGTTTTGGTGTCCATCAGTCCCAGGGCTCCGGCCTGGTGGGCGGCCTCCAGAGCCCAGGTGGGGATCAGGGCTTCATCGGAGAAGGGGGCTGTCTGGGTGGTAGGAGAAAAGCCCAGATAGGCGGCAAAGCGGGAGAGAATGACCGCCGTTTCGGCCCGTGTGACAGGCTGGGCGGGGGCCAGCGATCCCTCACCGTCCCCCGTTACGATGCCTGCCTGGGCCGCCCAGTTAGCGGCGGGGCCATAGTAGGCGAAGGGAAGAGCGTCCCAAAACTGATGTTCCGGGGCGGACACATCTCGCCCTGCGGCCACGGCGGCATCATAGAGCAGGGTGAGAAGATACCCCTTGGTCAGGAGTCTGCCCCCCAGGTCGGGGGCCTCATATTCGGCTCCGTGGGCCAGCAGATAGTCCACCTCGGTGTCCCGCCCGGACAGATAGTCCTCCCAGGTGGGGGTCACGGCCAGATGGGGGGCCAGGGGCTCCACACCGTAGGGCATGGCGGTTTCCAGCAGGGAGGCCAGGTCAATCCACTTGGTGGAGGTATTCACACGCAACCCGGAGTTGGGCAGGGGGAAGGAGCGCACCGCCCCGAAGTGGTCCACACTGCCGCTGGTGGGGGTTCCGGCCAGATAGCCGCCCAGCTCGGTTATCATGACGGCGTTGATGATGGCCGAGGAATAGGTGGCCTCCCCAATGAGGCCCCACAGGCGGAGCCTGCCCTCCCGCACGGCCGGGGCCAGGGCGGACAGCAGGGGCTGAATGACCCCGTCCGAGCCGCCGCCGTTGTTGCGAAGGTCCAGAATGACCTGGGCGTAGCTTCCCGCCTCCAGGTCGGCGGCCACCTGGGCGGCGAAGTCGGCCATGGGCAGGTTGGGATCCTGCTGACAGCGGTTGTATTGGATGTAGTAGGTCTGTTCATCCAGGGGAAGGGAGAAGTAGTACTTTTTCTTGTCAAAGGCGGTGGCCGGGCGGCCCTGCCGCAGTGTACTGACCGAGGTCATGGGATAGTTTCCTACCTCGGTCTGGAGGATGGGGGAGAGGGTGATGGTGCGGCTGGCCCCCGCCTGGTCCTGAAGGGTGAGGGTCAGGTTTTTGCCCGGTTCCATGATCCCCAGATATTCCAAAATATCGGCGGCATAGAGAAGCTGACCCATTTGGCGGCGCAGCTTGACCGGGTTGTCGGCACTGACCAGCCGGGCAAACCGCTGGCTCAACTGGTCCATACTAAGCCCTTCCACAGCGGTTATGGTGTACCCAATGGCATCACCGTAGGCGGCGTCCACCGCCGCCAATCGCCATTCGCCCTCAAACCACAGGACGGAAAAGGGGAACAGGCGAAGGCCGGTGACATTGGTGAAAGCGGTGGTGGTGTGGGAGTCCTGGGCCAGGGCCGCCAGAGATTGAAGCTGGAAGGTAAAGTCCAGGTCGGTCATGGCATCCAGCTTGCCTTCGATGTGGGCTTTTTTGGCTTCAAATGCAGTCTCGGGAGTGTGGGCAAACAGGTCGGGATGCACCTGCTTTAAGGTGGTATACAGGGTATCCAGGTCCTCCTGTCTTTGGGCTGGGGTGCGGGGGGCTTGGGGGCTTTGGGCCATGGCGGCGGGGGTCAGGAGCAAGGCGGCCCCCAAAAACAGGGCGGCCAGTCGGGTCCGTGGGCGCATCATCATCCATCCTTTCTTATGGTAAGGTCAGCATAGCATGGAAAAGAAGTGTTTCTTTAAAAAATATAGAAAGATTTTCTAAAGATTTTGGAACATTGTTTTCAACCTATCCAAAATGGACTGTGCCATAGCTATGGCACAGTCCATTTTTTGTTACAATCCGGAAACCTCCAGCTTTTCGCCGTCGCTGACGGCAACAAGATGGGTAATGGGATGCATATAATGTTCGATCAGCTTGGTGGCGATGGGGTCCTCCAGCTCCTTCTGAATGAGCCGCCGCAGGTTGCGGGCTCCGTAGGTGGTGGAGTAGGATTTTTTCACCAGGTAATCCACCGCCGAGTCCTCCAGCTTGAGGGTGATGCCCTTTCCGGCCATGACCTCAGTGAGCTCGGCCAGCATAATCTTGGCAATGCCCTTGAAATCCTCCTGGGTAAGCTGGTTGAAGTAGACGATTTCGTCAATCCGGTTCATAAACTCGGGCCGCAGGAACTGCTGCAAGGCCTTGATGGCCTTCTCCCGGCCCGCCTGATTGGCCCCACGGTCAAAGCCCAAAGAGCCCATTTTGGTTTCGCTGCCTGCGTTGGAGGTCATGACGATAACGGTATTTTCAAAATTTACCCTCCGGCCTTGGGCATCGGTAATACGGCCATCGTCCAAAATCTGAAGCAGGACGTTGAGCACATCGGGGTGAGCCTTCTCAATCTCGTCGAAGAGAACCACGGAATAGGGCTTCCGGCGAATTTTTTCGGTAAGCTGGCCGGCCTCGTCATAGCCCACATACCCCGGAGGGGAGCCGATGATGCGGCTGACCGAGTGCTTTTCCATAAATTCCGACATGTCCAGGCGCACCAAAGATTCGGGGGCGTTGAAGAGGTCGATGGACAGCTGCTTGACCAGCTCGGTTTTACCCACGCCGGTAGAGCCCACAAAGAGGAAGGAAACCGGCTTGCGCTTGGCCGAGATGCCAACCCGGTTGCGGCGGATGGCGGCGGACACGGCGGATACCGCCTCATTCTGGCCGATGATGTGGCTCTTGAGCCGCTCTTCCAGCTTGGCCAGACGCTCATACTCGGCCTCCTGAATTTGGGTGGCCGGAATTTTGGTCCACAGCTCAATGACCCGGGCCAGGGCTTCCAGGGTCAGGGCAGGGGTGGACAGGGGCTCCAGCTGGTTGTACTCCTCGGTGAGCTGAAGTTCACGGCTTTTGAGCTCGGCCAGACGCTGATAGGCCTTTTCCACCACGGCGGTCTGCTCGGGGGTAGGGTTATCCGACTTCTGGCTGGCGGTGGCCAAGGTGACCTCCCGCTCCCGGGCATAGTCGTCCAGTTCCTTTTGAATTTCCAGCATCCGGGACAGGCTGTGGTTTTTCAGATTGGTGTCCGAGGAGGCCTCGTCAATGAGGTCGATGGCCTTGTCGGGCAGATAGCGGTCGGTGATGTACCGCTCACTCATGGTGACGGCCAGGCGGCACATCTCCGGGGAGATGCTCACCCGGTGAAAGGCCTCGTAATAGGGGGCGATGCCCTTGATAATCTCCACGGCCTCCTCGATGGAAGGCTCGTTTACCGTGACC
>CAZHWK010000022.1:2163-12158 GCA_964536405.1 uncultured Oscillospiraceae bacterium | reverse complement strand
TGAAAATCTCCCCCAGTCCGTCCCGGGGGCCAGATGCCAGCCAGCGCACGTCGTTGGCAATCTTCATCATGTCGGCAGCCAGGGACTTCAATGCCCCATGGGCAAAGACCAGCTCGTCCTTGCTGGTGAGGGCATGGAACTTGTTTTCGGCCGTGACGAAATCCTTGCCGGTGATGGCGGCTACGGCGGCGGCAACCTGGGTGTCAAAGCCTGCGGGGGCGTTAAGGCCGGTGCCCACGGCGGTTCCGCCCAAAGCCAATTCCTTCAGATGGGGCAGGGCGTCCTCCAGCATCTTGCGGTCCTTCTCCAGGGAGTACCGCCAGCCGGAAACCTCCTGGGAAAAAGTGATGGGGGTGGCATCCTGAAGATGGGTACGGCCGCTTTTGACCACCCCTTCATTCTCCTTCTCCAAGCGAAGGAAGGTGGCAATCAGGCCATCCAGCGCTGGAAACACCTTGTCCTCAATGGTAAGCACCGCCGCAATATGCATGGCGGTGGGGAAGGTGTCGTTGGAGGACTGGCTCATATTGATGTCGTCATTGGGGTGGAGCAGCTTTTTCCCGGCCAGCTCGTTTCCACGGTTGGCAATGACCTCATTGGCATTCATGTTGCTCTGGGTCCCCGAGCCGGTCTGCCACACCACCAGAGGGAAGTGGTCGTTCAAGGTCCCGCTGATGACCTCGTCGCAGGCACCCTGAATGGCGCACAGCTTTTCGGCCGTCAGCTTCTCGGGCTTTAATATATTGTTGGCCATGGCGGCCGCCTTTTTCAAAATTCCAAAGGCGTGGGTAATCTCCCGGGGCATGGTTTCAATCCCCACCCCGATTTTGAAGTTCTCGTGGCTGCGCTCGGTCTGTGCCCCCCAGTATCGGTCGGCAGGCACCCTCACTTCTCCCATGGAGTCATGTTCAATCCGATAGTCCATGCTCAAACATCTCCTTTATTTACGCCGGATACATGGCGTCAACTTTTTCAATGGCATCCTTACGCAGGGCTGCGTAAATACTACCGCCTTGGGTATCCATCCCCACCACCAGGGGGCCAAACTCCTGGGCTTGCAAGTCCCAGATGGCCTCGGGCATCCCCATTTCAAACCAGGTCACATCGTTGATGCGCTCTACACCCTGGGCCAGTTTAGCCGCACAACCGGGTGCCGCCTGAAGGTAAACATAGCCGTATTCCCCGCAGGCCCGCAGGGTATCTTCGGCCATGCCGCCCTTGCCAATAACAGCTCGCAAACCCATCCGGCCCACCATATCGGCATAGGGCTCCATTCGAATGGAGGTGGTGGGGCCAATGACATTCAGTCGCCAGGTGTCATCCTCGTTCTTCAACGCCACAGGTCCGGCATGAAAGACGGCGGCGCCGGAAAAGTCCTTGGGCAGAACCTCCCCTTTTTCTAAAAGCCCCTTCATTTTCAAGTGGGCCATATCACGGGCGGTAAAAATATGGCCGGTCAAATAAACCACGTCACCAATGACCAGCTTTCGAACATCCTCTTCCTGTAACGGCGTAGACAGATGATAAATTGCCATCGTTTTTTCTCCCTTTCTTGATTATAACAGCTTTTCCACCCGGCCGTCGTCATAAATCCGAACGCCGGCCCGCCGGGCGACCCAGCAATGGAAGTTGATGCAGACAGGGGCAATTGCGGTATGTGTATGGGCACGCTCCATCTTAAGGGCCAGACAGACGGTGTCGCCGCCGGTCCCGGCCGCCCCCAGCCCCAGGGAGTTGATGGCATCCTTCAGCTCGGTTTCCAGTGCAGCCAGCTCAGGGTCGGGGTTCACGTCATCCCACTTGCGGGTGGAGATGGCCTTGCGACTGAGCTTGGCAGCCACGTCCATCTGGCCGCCGATTCCGATGCCGATGCCATAAGGAGGACAGGGCTTACCGCCTGCGTTGATGGCGGTCTCCAAAATCAGCCGCTTGAGGCCCGAGAGATTTTCCCCCAGGGTGGCCGTGGTCATAATCTTCATGGCGTTGCCCAGCTCGGCCCCGCAGCCCTTGAAGCTGATGATAAAGTCCACATACTTCTGGCCGGGTACATATTCATACTCCATGTTGGGCACACCTTTTCCCGTGTTATTGCCGGAGTTCACACGGGTCAGGGGGTCCACAATACTGGGCCGGAGATACCCTTTGCGAGTAGCCTCAGCCACCGCTTCCCCGATGGCATCTTTTATTCCGGCAGGCATATTTTCATCGCCATAGCTTACCCATGCAGTCGGATAACCGGGGGACTGACAAACGGCCTTGTCGGCCTGCTTGGCAATGGACAGGTTCTCCACCATAGAGGTGAGCATACTCTTGGCAGTTTCGTTGGTCTCCTTAGCTAAAGCATCCTCCAAAAGCCCTTTTGCATCAGCGGAAATCTCAGTTACCGCACGGATGACTGTTTCGTGGACAAATTGGCGGATTAGCTTTTCGTGCTGATTCATAGTAATTCGCTCCATTCTACTATTTTACATCATCGTGGAATACCGGTAGAAATCAAATGTGGAAAAGCCCTTACTCTACCGAGGCTAGGCCGGAAAACAGCAGGTTGATGTCATTTAACTTTTCCAGCTCAGTTATGCGAGTGGTCAGCATCTGGCAGGAATTAGGATGTAAAATGCCTGCTGTTAGAGCTTGGAACTTTGTATGGGCAGCGTTCCAATCAAAAGGATTGTTAAAGTCACCGAAGGGAAAGATGACCTCTTCGGTCAGCTCACGGCCATCGTCAAGCTCCACCTCGAGGCGGTGGGGCCATTGATTGGGGTCGGCCTGATAAAATCCCTCCAGCTTTGGATCCACCGCTACGGTAATTTTAGACATCAAACTGCGGGCCTCTGGGGAAGAGGTTCGCTCTGCCGAAAAGACCTCGTCATTCAAATTGCCCCACAGAAGGATGGCTGCAATACAATACTGTACGCTAAATTTAAATCCATAGGGGTTAGCGGGCCGAGGGGCGTTAACGTTGTTCATAGCGACCTGATAGGTATAATCGGTAATGCGCACAATCCGTCTGGGGTCAACCTGGTGTTTACGCATCAGTAGCTCCACACACCATCCGGCCGAGTGAGTATGCCGACAGCAGGCATAAGGCTTAAAGGAGTTTGACTGTATTTTATAGGTATGTCCGCCTAAACCTTGGGTTAATGCCTCCGGATGGTTTTTGGGGGTCATGGCACCCAGCAAGCCTCGTTCGCCGCAAAGAATATCCTGGGCGGCGGTAATACCGACAGCAGCCAGCTCAGCCGAGCGAATGCCGCAGATGGTGGCGTTTGCGGTGTGAAGCGTTTTGCTCATGGCCCCGTCCTTAATAAACTGCCAAAGACCGGATGCTTGGGTCCCGGCAGAACCGATGGCGTTTAAAAGTTGTTCTTGATTCAGTCCCATTAGCTTTCCGGCGGCCACAGCCGAGGAAAAACTACCTACAACACCTGTGGTATGCCAGTAATGATAGGAGCCTGGATTAATGGACTCGCCTACCCGTGCACCAGCTTCATAGCCCGCCGCTATTGCTGCAATGACCTCGGCACCTGTGCGGTGATATTTTTGGCCGACTGCCAGAGCAGCAGGGATGGTAACCGCACCTAAATGCGTAATAGATGAATTATGTACGTCATCCATATCAATGACATGGGCATAGGCTGCGTTGAGTGCGGCAGCATTTTCACATAGGGCGTGACCAAAATGTGCATCCCACACGGAAGCCTCTGAACCGGCTGGCTTTTGCTGAAAATAGTTGCGCCATAATACTCCCTGTTTCTGCACGGAACCTGATAGGGAAACACCAAGTAAATCCTCTACACACATTTTGGCGGCTGTGACAGCCTGTTGAGGCAAATCTTCATATGTAATTTCCCATAGGAAATCGGATAATTTCTTTGTAGACATGAATGACCTCTCTCTAGTGTTTTGTTTGGCCCAAGATGTGGACCGCAAAAGACGGGATGTGCGTCAATCGGAAATCAAAGGCAACTTTGGCCTGTGCGGTTTGGGTGAGAGGGCACCCAAATGTTAACGTTGCCGCATTTTACTGGTATACCACCAGAATTATAACATGTGACCATTTAAAATGGAACACAAACCCAAGAAATTGTTTATAAAAAACAAAAAAACAGCATTTTGCTTAAAATTAAATATGTTTCACTGTTCAAAATGTAGAAATACATACTACTAACTTTACTTTTTTGTTTATAAATGCTATATTTTAAAAACACCGGTATACCAAAGCGAGAGGGCACGTCAATTGGAATATGAGTCTTAAAGGATTGGAGGCGGTTTTTCGGATTACGGTCTGAAAGGTATGAGCACGGATTAAGGGCGGTGCCGTCCTTAATATGTCTAAAATTAGAAGACTGAGGAAGGGAAAGGAAGGATTAAACATATGACCCCAAAAGAGGCCCAGGTAGAAAAAAAGCCTGGCAGCGTCACATTGAAGGAAAACAAGGTCGAGCGGATGCTTGGAATTACATCGGCGGTTTTTGGTTTGGTGTTGGCCTTTTTAATCATTCCGGCACAAATTTCCGTTGCCAGCAAAACGGAGTGGTATAATCAACCTCGCTTTTTCCCCTATGTTATCTCTGGCATTTTCGTGTTAATGGGCATTCTTCTCTTCATCTCTGGCTGTCGAAAGGCCAAATTAGCCAAACCAGATCAGGAGGAAGACTATTCCTTTAGTGCACAGGGAACCAAGATGGTTCTCATTACCCTTGGGATTATGATTCTTTATGTGTCCTGCTTAAGTTTTCTTCCATATATCCCCTGCACAATTGTGGGGCTGGCTGTATTGATGTGGTTTTTTGGGCAGCGTGATTTCAAAAAGCTTATCCCGATTTCCATTGTACTTCCTATCATTATATATCTGAGCTTTACATACCTGCTAAAGCTCAGGCTACCATAAAGAGTGGGGGAATATTATGATTGAAAACCTCATGACAGCATTTGCCGAGGTGTTGGCCCTCGAGAACCTGCTGTATTTGTTTGGCGGTGTCTTAATCGGCCTTATCCTCGGTGCAATTCCTGGCCTGACCGCCTCTATGGCTATTGCACTAGTCATTCCCTTTACTTATTATCTCACTCCGACCCAATCGCTTATTATGCTGCTGGCCGCCTATAATGCCGGTACCTTCGGCGGATCTCTGTCAGCCATTCTGATTGGAACCCCCGGTACGCCTGCTGCCGCTGCTACGGTAGCGGATGGCTACTCATTGGGTAGAATGGGCAAGTCCGGAAAAGCCATTAAGACGGCCTTGTTTAGCTCGGCCTTTGGGTGTCTGTTTAGCAGCATTGTGCTGATTCTGGTGGCCCAGCCCATCGCCAAGTACGCCTTAAAGTTTGGTGCTGCAGAATATACCATTCTGATGATTTTTGCACTGACCATCATCGCCTCTGCCGCTGGCCGCTCTATGACAAAGGGCCTGCTAGGTGGTGCCATTGGCCTTATTTTCGGCTGTGTAGGCATGGATCAGGGCTTCAGCATTCCCCGCTTAAACTTCGGCATTCTCAAACTCTCCTCCGGCATTGATTTGGTTGTCATGATGATTGGTGTTCTGGCTATGAGCGAGATTCTGCGTCAAGTGGAGACGATGGGTGTTGGCCAGACCCGGGCTAACCTGCCCAATCCGACCTGTAAGGACGACGATCATTTTAACAAGAAAAACTTTAAGGAGTGTCTTGCTCACTGGTTGCGCTCCTCGGCGTTGGGTTGTGGAATCGGTGCCCTGCCCGGCCTTGGTCCAGCCTTGGCCTGCTACATCGGCTATGACACCGGCAAACGTTTTAGCAAGCATCCAGAGGACTTTGGAAAGGGCTCTGTAGAGGGGGTGGCTTGTGCTGAGGCGGCCAACAATGCCGTGTGCGGTGCCAACATGATTCCGCTTTTGGCTCTAGGCGTGCCAGGTGACACCGGTGCCGCCATTTTAATGGGTGCCTTCATGGTGCAGGGGCTCACCCCTGGCCCTTTGGTATTCCAGCAGTCTCCCCAGACAGTATTCAATGTCTATGCGGGCCTGATTCTATGTAATCTGGCACTGATTGTGGTTGTGTTGCTAACCTGGCGTGCCTTTAAAAAGATTTGCTCGGTGAATACATCCATCATCTTCCCCGCAGTCTGTATATTCTGTGTCGTGGGCGTGTACGCCCTAAACCGCAGCCTGATTGATGTATGGACCATGATTTTCTTTGCTGTGCTGGGCTACGTTCTGGTGAAGTTTAAGTTTCCCATGCCCACAGTTATCATCGGCTTTATTCTAGCACCCCTGTTTGAAAAAAATTTCCGCCGTGCCCTGGTACTCTCTGGCGGTGATTTCACCAGCTTCTTCTCCTCTCCCCTGTGCTGGGCATTCTGGGCTGCGACTATTATCTCGGTTTTCTTCATTTTGCGTGGCAAGAGGAAGGACAAAAACCTGCAGGACGGCATGTAACGTAATACACTTATTTATAATATAAAGGGGTAATTTGAAATGTCTAAGACTAACAAACTGATGATCACCTGCGCACTCTGTGGCGGAGGTACCACCCGAAAGCAGTCCCCCTATATTCCACTGAGCCCTGAGGAGCTAGTGGCCGACTCCATCGCAGCCGTCAAGGCCGGAGCCTGTATTCTGCATATCCACGTCCGTGATGATGAGGGCAACAATACTATGGAAACCGACCGCTTTGTGCAGGTGGTGACCATGATTCGTCAGGGCCTGAAAGACAACGGCTTGGACGCTATCATCAACGTGACCACCTCTGGCACCAAGTTCCCTGAGGATATGCGTGTGGCGCACCTGCCCATTCTCAAGCCCGAGATGTGTTCCTACGATCCTGGCACACTCAACTGGGCCAACAGCTATATCTTCCTCAATACGCCTGCTTTCCTGGAGCGTTTGGGCCTGCTGTGTCAGGAACTAAACATTAAACCCGAAATCGAAATTTTTGATGCCGGTATGCTGGGCAACGTGGAGTACTATCTGAAGAAGGGCGTGCTCAAGGGGCCCCTGCACTATCAGCTGGTACTGGATGTGCCTGGCGGTATGCCCGGCAACATTGACTCCATCAACCACCTGGCTTCTAAGCTGCCTGAGGGATCCACTTGGTCTATCACCGGTATTGGCAAGGCCCATATGCCCTGTATGCTGGCCGGTTTGGCCGCAGGTTGCGACAACCTGCGTGTGGGTCTGGAGGACAATGTGTTCATGAAGAAGGGTGAGTATGCCACCAATACCCAGCTGGTGGAGCGTGCCGTGAAGCTAGGCGAGCTGGCAGGACGTGAGATTGCCACTGCTGCCGAGGCCCGTGAGATTCTGGGCATTGAGAAAAACTGGTAAGGAGGCGTACCATGATTAATAAGATTGCCATTATGGGTGCGGGCTCTCTGGGTACCATCCTAGGTGCATATTTGGCCAAGGCTGGCCGGGATATTACGCTGGTAGATGCCTATCAGGAGCATGTGGATGCCCTCAATGCCACCGGTGCTAAGATTGTGGGCAAGGTGGAGATGATAGTTCCTGTGAAGGCCTGTACTCCCGAGAATATGGATGGAGTATACGACCTTATCTTCTACATGGCCAAGCAAACCTTTAATGAGGTGGCTATTCCTCAGATGATGGCGCATATGGACGAAAACAGCATTGTGGTCACCTGTCAGAACGGCTTGCCTGAGCGGGCTGTCAGCCAGGCCATCGGAAAAGACCGCACCTTTGGTGCTCCTGTGGGCTGGGGGGCTACGTTCCGGGGACCCGGTTGCTCTGAACTCACCTCGTCTGCCATGGCGTTCTATCTGGGAACTCTGGACGGTCAGATTACCGACCGCCTGCTGGAGGTGAAGGCCATCATGGAGGATATGTGCGAGGTTCACGTTTCTGAAAATCTGATGGGCCTGCGCTGGACTAAGCTACTGGTTAACTGCACCTTCTCGGGTCTTTCGGCCTGTTTTGGCTGCAACTTTGGCGAGATTATGGACAACGACCAAAGTATGCGTCTGGCTGTGCGTCTGGGTCATGAGTGCCGCATGGTTGCCCAGGGGCAGGGGGTCAACTTGGAGCCCCACTATGGTGCCGGTGACCTGCACAAGGTTTTTGTCTGGGGTGATGAGGAAACCATTGCAAAGTCGATGGAGACCGTCCGCAAAGCTTGGGTTCCTCACCGTGCTCTGGTGGCCAGTATGGCTCAGGACTTGGCTCACGGTCGAAAATGTGAAATCAATGCCATCAACGGTGTCTCCTGCGATTCGGGCGCCGAGGTAGGGGTCCCCACGCCTGTCAACGACACCGTGGTAAAGGTGGTCACTGCCATTCAGGAGGGAAAGTTAAAGGGGAGCTTTGATAATTTGAAGTTTTTTGAGGGTCTTTATTAACAAAGGAGGAGTGTGCGTGGATCGGGTACTGGATTTGATTCGATACCGGCGCAGCATCCGGGCTTACACCGACCAGCCCTTAACCCGGAAAGAGATTGAGCAGTTGCTCGAAGCAGGACAATACGCTCCCAGCGGCCACAACAAGCAGAGCTGGCGGTTCACCGCCATATGCGCCCCACAGGTGCTGGCCGAGCTAAACAAGTTGGTGAAAGCAGGATTTCGGGAACTAGAGCCCGAGGCAAATGCCCCCCAAGAGCTCCACGATGCTAAGGCAAAGGTGGCTCGAATGGGTGAAAAGTATTGCTTTACCTACGGCGCACCCTGTCTTATCATTGTCTCCAACGACGCCCAGAGCCACAACGGCCGAGCCGACTGTGCATGTGCACTGGAAAACATGTTCCTCACGGCCTGCGACGTTGGTTTGGCCTCATGCTGGGTCAACCAACTCCACTGGCTGGAGCAGGACCCATCACTGCGGGCCTATCTGGAGCAGCTGGGCATTCCGCTTACCCACAGCATCTGTGGCAGTGGGGTGTTTGGCTACCCCGGTTGTGCTATTCCAAAGGCAAGCCCCCGCAAGGAAAATACCTGGCACATCATTGAGTGAGTACTCACAGGACATCATTAAAAGAAAGAAGGCTACACACATGAAAAAGTCAATCGTAGCGATGACCCTGGTTCTTGCAATGTCCCTGTCCATGGCCGGTTGTTCCAGCAAACCCACTGACGAAAGCCAGAAACCGAATACGGATGCGCCCGATCAGTCGGAACAGTCCACTCCTCTGAACTATCCCGATGGCCCCATCACTTGCCTGGTTGGTTACTCGGCCGGTGGCGGCAGCGACATGGCCGTTCGCACCTTCGGCGAGTACTTTGCTCCCAAACTGAATGAAGCCTTTACCGTCAGCAACGTGACCGGTGGCTCCGGTACCGTGGCTGTGAGCCAGCTCAAGCACAGTGAGGCCGATGGATATACCATGGGTCTGACCACCTTGAATACGCAGGCCATCTCGCCCTATACGCTAGACGTTGATTACACTTTGGAGGACTTTGATTACCTGGGTGCTCTGGGTAAGTTCGTCTATGCTGTCATTGTTGCTGCCGATTCCCCCTACCAGACCTTCGACGACCTGCTGGCTGATGCTAAGACCGGCACCGTCCAGTGTAGCGGCACTGGCACCCTTCACGAAATTTTAGGCCAGAAAATTGCCGCTGCCACCGGTGGCGATTTCCAGGTCGTCTATTACCCGTCCACTGCCGATGCCATTACCGATCTTCTGGGCGGCTTTATTCCAGCTGCTGTGGGTGACATAGCTTCCTACTCCTCCTATGTAGAGGCTGGTCAAATGCGTGTTCTGGCCTGTGCCTCCTCGGAGCGTTGGCCCATTACTCCCGATGTGCAGACACTGGAGGAGATGGGGTATGCCGATACCGTCCTCGAATCCTATGTCGGTCTGGCTTTGCCCAAGGGCATTGATCCCGAGGTACTCTCCTTCCTTCGTGAGAAGTTTGATGAGACTGTCAACGAAAAGGGTTTCCAGGACAAGCTATATGAAGTCACCAAGATGATTCCCGTCCAGTATACCGCTGAACAGTACTATGACATACTGTCCAAAACCTCTGCTGAGAACGAAGTGGCTCTGGCGGATTATAACAAGTAAAACTC
>CAZHWK010000022.1:0-2153 GCA_964536405.1 uncultured Oscillospiraceae bacterium | reverse complement strand
AAATAACGTACAATTAGGGGGGCAATTTTAAAAGGAAACAGAAAAGCCATTGGGCCTCCTTTCCAATAAATGGTGTCTAGCCACTTAAAAAAGGAAAGAAACCCAATGGCCGATCAAAAGAATAATACAGCACTGACAGAATTGCTACCACAATGTATGAGCACCACCGAGCCCATGTTCAGCATGTTAGATCGGTTATGTACACAGATGATGGAGGCCTTTGTCCAGGGTGTGTGATCAGCATAGCTTTGCTAATTGTTTGGGATTTGGACAGAAAACGGGCCGAGAATTTGGTGGAAAACGATGAGAAACGATCCCAAACAGCCATCCAAAACACTGAAAAAAGGGTTGAAAAATACACGAGCGTTCCATGCTTTTGCAGAGCTAAATTTGGGCAAAATTTCATCCATAAATATACTGGAGCGGTTAAACAAGAAAATTCGCCGCAGAGCAGGAGCTGGAATTTTTTCAAATACAGATTCCTGTGCCAGACTGGTGACGCCCTATCTCAACGAAATAGGAAGAGGACTGGTCTGTCTTCAAAGCGTATATCCATTCCCAATCTATTCAGGTGATGACACGCTCCGCAGCTTCATTCATTCTCCAGGGCTCCTATAAATTGCGACCAACCGTTGACATTATTGAAGTCTCCCTTGCCACTCAAAAAAATGGGGGCTTATTCGTGCGAGCTGGAGGAGAGCGGCTCCTTCAGCTCGACCTCGGAGAGAATGCTGTTCAGTCTTACACGCACATCGGCCAAATGGCCTTCCATAGACTCCCTTGCCCCTGTGGCATCTTGATTCACGATTTGATGAAACAATGCCTCATGGGCTAGAATAGAGTCATAGGAGATGCCGCTCGTGCTGATGGTGAACTGGCGGGAGATGTCCAGCAGTTCATAAAGATTTTCATAAATACTAGTCAGAACAGTATTGTGAGCCGCTTTGACCAGTTGGTGATGAAACAGTTGGGAGAGCCTACGCAAATTTTGAAGGCCGTCTTCATCGGTATGGGGCTTCTTTTTGGCTTCCCTCATATCCAGTAGTGTTTGCCGAATAGAGGTGATGTCCTCGTCGGTACGCCGGAGAGCAGCATGGTAGGCAGCAAAGGTCTCCAAATTGATGCGCATTTCCAACAAACTCAAGATGGTCTCACCTGTGGCAGTCACAGCAAAGTTCATCTTTCCAATTAACCCTTCCACGGTAATCTCCCGTACATAGGTGCCATCCCCCTGGCTGCTGTCCAAAATACCCATATACTCCAGTATTTTTAACGCCTCCCGGATGGGAACCCGGCTGACCTGAAAGCGATCAGCCAATTCACGCTCTGAAGGAATTTTATCACCGCTTTTTAGTTCTCCCCGCATAATCATTTGCTTAATATTGTCAATTACATACTCGTAATAGCGGCCTGTACCCTTTTCGGGTTTCACAGATATGTCCATTTGCATTCACTTCCTCCGGGAATTTTCCGTGCTGTAATCACATCGCCACTTCGGTGGTAAGATGTGAGATAGAATCACTATCTTACATTCATTATATCATAGTTTTTTCAAACAAGTAAAGAACAAAAAGATAGTGGCACTATACTAAAAAAGTGCGGACCAAATACCGAATGAGATACTCTAAAAAAGAGGTGTCAGATACGGAAACTCTGATGGTAGCCGAGGTCAAGCGGTTATAGAAAAATCTGGCCCTTCTGGAGAAAAAAACCTTATCCTAAAAAGCCCCGGCTATCTTTATAATCGTGTACAACAACAGATGAAAAACTGAATATCCGTGCAATCACGGTTGGGAAGTTCAAGAATTACAAAAGCAGGCAGGTGGAGGTTTCTCTGGAAAATGTGGTTTTCCAGAACTTCACAGCCCCAATGCCTAACCAAGTTTGGCTCACTGATACCACCTACATTTACCCCGTGCATCACAGCTGGACCTATCTTGCCATCGTGTTAGATTTTTGTACCAGGAAAATTATGGGCCATCGCTATGGCCGGAAAAGTGAGAAAAGTCTGGTCATATCCGCTTTGAAACGGGCGGTTAGAAATCAGGGCTACCCGAGAGATGTGGCGGGCCTTGGCCGTGGCATGTTAAAAACTCACATACTACTCGTTCTCCATCGGTCAAATAAAAACTTTAGGAGGGCTACTCCTTCTG
>CAZHWK010000021.1:6537-12244 GCA_964536405.1 uncultured Oscillospiraceae bacterium | reverse complement strand
TCCCCCCGGAATTAGTTCACGATGGTGCCCTTGAAGCGGGCCTGCTCCTCTGGCTCCAGCAGGGCCACCGTGCCGTAAAGCTGGGCAAATACGCCCCCCCGGTCGATGTCCCCCACCAGAAGCACCGGGGCATCCACCAGCTTGGCCAGACCCATATTGACAAGATCCTCCTGTTTGAGGTTGATTTCGGCGGGACTGCCCGCCCCCTCAATGACGATGATGTCATATTCGGCGGCCAGGCTGTTGTAAGCATCCAGAATGGCTGGAATATACTCCCGCTTTCTGCGGTAATACTCCATGGCCTTCATGTTGCCCCGTACCTGTCCGTTTACAATGACCTGACTGCCCACATCGGTGGTGGGCTTGAGCAAAATGGGGTTCATGCGAACGTCGGGGGCAATCCCGGCGGCCTCAGCCTGAACCACCTGGGCCCGCCCCATCTCCCCCCCATCCTGGGTGATGAAGGAATTCAGGGCCATATTCTGACTTTTGAAGGGGGCCACACGGTAGCCGTCCTGCTTGAAAATACGGCAAAGCCCCGCTGTGAGCAGACTTTTCCCGGCGTTGGACATGGTGCCCTGTACCATAATATTCTTGGCCATGTTTACCCCTTTCCGCATACCTGCCGGATGGCCTGTATGAGCCGTTCGTTTTCCGAATGGGTGCGTACCGCAATCCGATACCACCCTGCCGACAGGCCGTGGTAGTTGTCGCAGTTTCGGATGGCGATGCCCAGTTGCTTTAGGGCGGTGTGCAGGTTTTGTTCCCCCTGGAAGAGCAAATAGTTGGCCCGGGAGGGGCAGACCCAAAACCCAAGGTCCTCCAGCGATTGCGTGAGCCAGCTTCGCTCGGCTGGGATAAGGGATTTGGCCCGCTGTAAAAATGCTCCTTCTTCCAGGGCAGCTACCCCGGCGGCCTGGGCCAGGGTGGACACATTCCACGGCTGGACGGCCTGGGACATTTTGGTCAGCAGACCCCTGTCCGAGCTTAGGCCGTACCCCAGGCGAACCCCCGCCATGCCATAGCTTTTGGTAAAGGCCTTCAGTAGGAAAAGCTCCGGATGGTGGGCCAGATGCGCCTTAAGGCTGGCTCCCCCGTCGGTCAAATCCCAAAAGCATTCATCCAGAAAAAGCCGGGTATGGGTTTCCCCGCAGAAGTCCAGAATTGCGTGGAGCAGGGAAGGCTCTATCAGCTGTCCGGTGGGGTTATTGGGATTGCAGAGGAAGATAACCTGAGGCTTCCGGTCCTCCAGATAGGCCAAAAAGCCGTCGTCCAGGGCAAAACTTCCTTCTTTGGCAAGTTGGTATCGCTCCACCTCACAGCCCACCCGGGCAAGGCCCAAAGCATACTCGGAAAAGGTGGGGGCCAGCTCCACCGCCCGGGTAGGCTTCACGGCTTCGCAATAGGCATAAATCAGCTCGGCCGCCCCGTTGCCGCAGAGAATATGTTCTTGCGGTACCCCTTCAAACCGAGAGATGGCCGCCACCAGCCGACGGCAGTAGGGGTCGGGATAGTGGTGAACCTGGGACAGGGCCTCCTCCATGGCATCCAGCACCCCCTGGGGGGTGCCGAGCGGGTTGGTGTTGGCCGAATAATCCAGCACGATGGGAGCTTCATAAATGTCCCCGCCGTGGGGGTTGGAGGTTTGATACAGCATGGCGTCTCCTTTGGTGTGTTTTCTGGATGTTTGGTGGCTCAGAAACGCTTAATACAGGATAAGAAACTTAACGGCACAGCAAAAAAACAGGGCCAAAAGGGCGGTGACGTAGAGCAGACGGCAGGCCCGGGGAATGTCCTCCGGCTCAATGCTCCGCAGGGGGTCGCCAATGTACTTCTTTTTATGAAGCACCCCATGATACCAGGCATCCCCCGCCAGCCGAAGCCCAAGCAGACCGGCGCAGACAGACTCGGTTTGGGCCGAATTGGGGCTGGCGTGATTGAACCGGTCCCGGCGGTAAATGCGAAGGCCGTTTTTCACGTCCATCCTCAACAGCCCGCCCGCCCCAAGCATGAGCCAGGCCGACAGCCGGGATGGAAGGAAATTAAGCACATCATCAGCTCTGGCGGGTACAAGGCCAATATTTTTGTAAGGCGGTTCCACATAGCCCAGCATGGAATCCATGGTGTTGACAGCCTTGTAAAAAAAGCCAAGGGGAGCTCCGCCGATGGCTAAAAAAAACAGGGGGGCAATCACGCCGTCCGAGGTGTTTTCGGCCACCGTTTCCACTGTGGCCCGTGCGACGGCGGCGGCGTCCAGCTCGGCGGTGTCCCGCCCCACAATCATGGAAACGGCGTGGCGGGACTTCTCCATGTCCCCGCCCTTCAGGGTGCGATAGACCTTCATGCTCTCCTCCCGCAGGGCTTTGGTGGCAAGAATTTGCCAGCACATCAGGCTTTCGGCAACCAATCTCAGCCACGGGCTGATGCGGTGACAGGCCCAGAGCAGAAGCAGGGGAAGGAGGGTGGAGATGGCCGCCACCAAGACCCACAAAAGGGCTCCGGCCGCCTGCTCTCCCCTGGGGGTTTTGGGAAAAAGGCGGCGAAGGGTACCCTCCAAAAAAGAAATCAGCTTGCCAATCCCCACCACTGGGTGGGGAAAGCCATGGGGGTCGCCCACCGCCAGGTCGATGCCGAAGCCAAGCATCAGTGCAATCAGGGACCATTTCATCGTCGTGTTTCACCAGCCTGCTTTATCAAAATGAGAGAAGAGTAGTTTTCGGTCAAAAAGAAAGCTGCGGCAGTCCTGGAAAGACTGCCGCAGCCGATTTCCTGCGAAGCAAAATGCCCATGTCCTCCATGCTCGAGAGGTCATAAGCCCGTACCTTTAAGCAGGTTTCCTGACTTGCATATCATAGGACGCACACCGCCTTCTCAGGAAAATCCCCAATGGCTGGCCCGGGACCTGCATGAAGCGGCACCCCGACCCCTGTGTACAGCCTCCACGCACACAGTGGCGGCACCGTTCCGGACTTCAACCGGATTCCCTCTTTTTGCCCGGCGTATGGCCGCAGGCAAAGACTTAAAGGTCTATTCAATTTTCTTACCGACCTATGATACCACCCTGTACAGGCCTTGTCAATCAGTCGGGCTTGGGGGCTCGGTAGGCCCTGTTCTCCTGCATCATCTCCACAATTTTGGGGAAGGTTTTCAGAATGTGGTCATAGGCACCGGGACTGTGGGGGAGCAGGCAGGCACTGCAATCCTTGATGCCGTTTTCCGTATAGGAAACATTGCCCCCGCATTTGTCATCCAAGGCGTAGAGCGGGCAATAGCAGAACAGGCAGTTAAACTGCTCTGGCTTGGCGGTGGAGTGGCAGGGGAAGTATTGACAGTCCCGGTTGCAGAAAAAAGCGTGGGAATTTTTTGGAGTTTCCATGAGCAGTCACTCACTTTCTGAAGAAATAGGGCGGACTCTGCACCCGGAATAGAGGGGCAGAGCATGTATACTTTATCAGCATAGCACAGATGACAGACAATCACAAGATGGGACTTGCACGATTATAGGGAGAGGGCAAAGCCGCCCTGTGCCCCGACGCACAGAACGGCGGTTTGGGGGCTTGGATAAAAACTACTTTACTTCCAGGCGTGTATTCGATATAATAAGGTAAGATTTTGATAAAGTATTCCACAAGGTGCGGCACTGCCGCTGAAAAGGGAAGACCGGTGAAAAGCCGGCGCAGTCTTACCTCTACTGTAAGCGCAGACAAAGGCGATCGATCCCATTGGTCTCATGGCCGAGAAGGGGCGCCCGAGGATGAAGCGTAAGCCAGGAGACCTGCCATGTGGAAAGTTGCGGGGACTCTTAGGTGGAGAGAGCCCAACCGTAATTGCGCCCTCAGAACCCTCCCCAACCAAACCGGGGAGGGTTCTTTTTTTGAAATTGCCAAAGAAAGGGAGTCGGCAGGGTGGCCTTTGAACACTACATTTCCGTCGGGCGGGATAAGCTCCGCTGCGGCTATACCACCGGCACCTGCGCTGCTGCCGCCGCCCGTGGTGCGGCCCAGGCCCTTCTGAGCGGAGAAAGACCGGCTCTGGTGCGGGTGGAAACCCCGGCGGGCCTGCCGGTGGATGCCGAGCTTCTGGACTGGACCTCCGGCCCCGGCTGGCAGTCCTGCGCCGTGCGTAAGGACGGGGGGGACGACCCCGACGTGACCCACGGGACGCTCATCTATGCCCGGGTGGAAAAAGCCGCTGGCCCCGGTGTCTTGATTGACGGCGGAGAAGGGGTGGGCCGGGTGACCCGGCCCGGCCTGGACCAGCCGGTGGGGGCGGCTGCCATCAATCGGGTCCCCCGGCAGATGATAGAGGGGGCGGTTCGCTCGGCCATGGAAGCGGCCGGGTTTTCCGGTGGGCTTGAGGTGACCATTTCGGCCCCCGAGGGGGAAAAGTTGGCCCAAAGGACCTTTAACCCCCGGCTGGGCATTGAGGGAGGCATCTCCATCCTGGGCACCTCCGGGGTGGTGCGCCCCATGAGCGAGGCCGCCCTGATAGACTCCCTGCGGCTTGAACTGGACATGAAGTATGCCGCCGGGGTGCGGGATGTTCTGGTCACGCCGGGCAACTACGGCGAAGCCTTCTCCCGTGAAGTGCTGGGTCTGTCGCTGGATCGATGGTGCCTTTGCTCCAACTACATCGGCGAGGCTATTGACCATGCCGCAGGCCTGGGCTTTCGCAGCTTTTTGCTGGTGGGTCACTTGGGCAAGCTGGTCAAGGCGGCGGCTGGGGTGATGAACACCCACTCCAGGGTGGCCGATGCCCGGCGGGAGGTGCTGACTGCCCACGCCGCCCTCTGCGGGGCGGAGGGGGCCACCCTGCGGACGGTATTTGACAGTGTGAGTACCGACGATGCCGTAGCCAGTCTGGAGCAGGCCGGCCTGCGGGAGGCTACCCTTAACTCTGTCTGTGTCGCCCTGGATGAACAGCTCAAGCGCAGGGCGGGAGAGGGCATGGCCATAGAGGCCATCTGCTTCTCTAACCGCTACGGTATTCTGTGCCAGACGCCGGGAGCGGCCGAGCTGGCTTTATTACACCAACCGGAACCCCTAGACGGGGCTTCTTTGAAAAGAAAGGACCATCAGCTATGATTCATTTTATCGGTGCGGGGCCCGGTGCCCCCGACCTCATCACCCTGCGGGGTGCCCGCCTTTTGGGGGAGGCCGATGTGATTATCTATGCCGGAAGTCTGGTTAATCCGGCTTTGCTGGACATGAAAAAGCCCTCCTGCACCGTCTATGACAGTGCCTCTATGACCTTGGAGGAGGTGCTGGGGGTGATGAAGGACACCGAGGCCAAAGGCCAGACCACCGTCCGCCTGCACACTGGGGACCCCTCCCTTTACGGGGCCATTCGGGAGCAGATGGACGCTCTGGACGAACTGGGCTTTTCCTACGATGTGACTCCCGGCGTGTCCTCCTTCTCGGGGGCGGCCGCCGCCTTGCAGGCCGAATATACCCTGCCCCAGGTATCCCAAAGCGTGATTATCACCCGCATGGCGGGCCGTACCCCGGTGCCCGAGGGGGAGCAGCTTCGGAAGATGGCCTCCCACGGCTGTACCATGGTGCTTTTCCTCTCCACCGGTTTGCTGGAGCAGGTGGAGGAGGAGCTGATGGCCGGGGGCTATGCTCCCGGCACCCCCGCCGCCATTGTCTATAAGGCCACCTGGCCGGAGCAGAAGGTTTTCCGCTGCACGGTGGAAACCCTGGCAAAA
>CAZHWK010000021.1:0-6527 GCA_964536405.1 uncultured Oscillospiraceae bacterium | reverse complement strand
CCACATTACCCAAACCGCCCTCATCACTGTGGGTGGATTTTTGGGTAGCGAGTATGAGCGAAGCAAGCTCTATGACCCCAGCTTTGCCCATGGCTGCCGGGAGGCCACACAGCCATGAAGCTGGCTCTGACCGCCTTTACCGGGCGGGGGCGGGCTTTGGCCCATGTGCTGGCTGAGGGTTTGACTGCCGAGGGGCATACCTGCCAAATGGCCTTCCCCGGGGCGGGATACGACAGCTTGGGGGCCTGGACCGAAATGCGGTTTACCGACAGCCAGGGCCTTCTTTTTGTGGGGGCCAGCGGCATTGCGGTGCGGGCCATCGCCCCCTATGTGAAGGATAAGTTTACTGATCCCGCCGTGGTCAGTGTGGATGAGACCGGGGGCTTTGCCGTCCCCCTTCTTTCGGGCCATGTGGGCGGGGCCAACGATTTGGCCCGGCAGGTGGCCGCCCTCACCGGGGGGCAGGCCGCCATCTCCACCGCCACCGATGTCAACGGTCTGTTTGCCGTGGACCAGTGGGCCCGGGAGCAGGGTATGACCCTCACCGACCGGGACCTGGCCAAGGCGGTTTCGGCCGCCCTGTTGGCCGGGGAACCGGTGGGCTTTCAAAGCGATTTGGGCCACCCCTGCCCCAAGGGCTTGACCTCCTCAGGGGCCGAACTGGGGGTGTGGGTCACCTATCAAAAGGGGGCTGGCCCCTTCGGGCGTACCCTGCGGCTTATTCCCCGGTGCCTGCGTTTGGGCATCGGGTGCCGAAAGGGCACGGCGGAGGAAGCGATTGCGGCCATGGTGGAAAAGGCCCTGGCCGGGCTGGATGCTGCCGCCGTGGCCGAGGTGGCCAGCATCGACCTCAAGGCCGGGGAGCCGGGGCTTGTGGACTTCTGCCGCCACCGAAACCTTCCCTTTCTGACCTATTCGGCCGGGGAGCTGGCCGAGGTGGAGGGGGAATTCACCCCCTCTGATTTCGTCCACGCCGTCACCGGGGTGGACAATGTCTGCGAGCGGGCCGCCCTCAAGCAGGGCGGAACGTTACTGGTGAAAAAACAGGCCGGCCAGGGTGTCACCGTGGCCGTGGCCGTCAAAGGAGAATACCTATGAGTTTAACTGTGATCGGCCTAGGCCCCGGCGGGGGCCGGGACATGACCGGGCGGGCCAGGGAGGCCCTGGCCGGGGCCGATTTGATTGTGGGCTATACCGCCTATATTGATTTGGTCAAGCCCGAGTTCCCCCAGAAGCAATATGCCTCCACCGGGATGCGGAAGGAGGTTGACCGCTGCCGCTTTGCAGTGGAGCAGGCCGCCGAGCAGAATGTGGCCATGGTCTGCTCGGGGGACTCGGGGGTGTACGGCATGGCGGGTCTGATTTACGAGGTGGCCCAGGAGTATCCCCCTGTGGAGATTGAGGTCATTCCCGGCATCACAGCCGCCTGCGGGGGAGCCGCCGTGCTGGGGGCACCTTTGACCCACGATTTTGCGGTCATCTCGCTCTCGGACCTGTTGCCCCCCTGGGAGAAGATTGAAGCCCGCCTTCGGGCGGCCGCCCGGGCCGATTTCGTCCTGAGCCTTTATAACCCCATGAGCCACAACCGACCCGACCATCTGAAAAAGGCCTGCGACATCCTCTTGGAGGAAAAGCTGGGGGACACCCTCTGCGGCTATGTGCGTAACATCGGCCGGGAGGGGGAGCAAGGCACCCTCACCACCCTGGCCGCCCTGCGGGATACCCAGGTGGATATGTTCACCACTATTTTTGTGGGCAACAGCCAGACCGTGGAACTGGGCGGCAAGATGGTGACTCCCCGGGGCTACTTACAGCGGGAAAATTGACCGAAGAAGGAGGTTGCGTCCTGTGAATATTCTGCTTTTCGGCGGCACCTCGGAAGGGCGTGACCTGGCCCTGTGGCTGGCCGCACAGGGGCACGGCGTGACCCTGTGCGTGGCCACCGAATATGGGGCCGACCTTGTGCCCCGGGCTGACCGTCTTAAGGTTCACACAGGCCGGCTGGAGCCGGAGGATATGGACCGCCTTCTGGCCGCCGGGGGCTTTCACCGGGTGGTGGACGCCACCCACCCCTATGCCGTCATGGTGACCGAGTATGTCCGGGCGGCGGCCGAGAGGGCGGGGGTACCCTATCACCGCCTTCTACGGGAAGGCCTTCCCGAGGGGGACTGGCTTCGGGCGGCCGATTTGACGGAGGCGGCAGAGCTTGTAAAAGCCCTGCCGGGGAACCTGCTGTTGACCACCGGAGCCAAGGAGTTGGCCCCCTTTGCCGTGCCCGGTCTGGTGGAGCGCACCTTTCCCCGGGTTCTGCCCAGTCTGAATTCTCTGGAACGGTGCCTGGAACTGGGCTTTCCACCCGCCCATATTTTATGTATGCAGGGGCCCTTTTCCCAATCGCTGAATGAGGCTCTGCTGGGGCAGTACAACATTCAAATCATGGTGACCAAGGCCTCGGGTGGGGCAGGCGGTTTTTGGGAAAAGGTGGCCGCCGCCAAGGCCTTAGGCTGCACCCTGATCGTGGTGGACCGGCCCGCCCAACTGCCCGGAATGGGTCTGGAGGACCTGAAAACTTTGCTGAAGGGGGAACCGACATGAAGCAAACCGTATATCTCATCGGGGTGGGGATGGGCACCCCCGCCTCCTTGACGGTGGAGGCCGCCCGTGCCATTGCGGTCTGCGAAACCCTCATCGGGGCCCCCCGCCTTCTGGAGCCCTATGGGGGTAAAACCTGCATCCCCCTCATTGCGGCCGCCGACATCGCCGGGCGCATCCCCGCCTGCCGGGGGCCGGTGGGGGTACTGCTGTCGGGTGACACGGGCTTTTTCAGCGGGGCCAAAAACCTGTGGCCTTTGCTGAAGGACTGTGAGGTGGAAACGGTGGCCGGTATCAGCTCGCTGAGCTACTTTGCCGCCAAAATCGGGGAGTCCTGGCAGGATGCCTTTGTGGTCAGTGCCCACGGCCGTAGTCACAATGCGGTGGGGGAAATTCAAAGCCATCATAAGACCTTTTTGCTTACCGGCGGGGCCACCAAGGCCCAGGACATCTGCAAGCAGCTTCGGGACCGGGGACTGGAGCAGGTCACGATCACGGTGGGGGAACGGCTCTCCTACCCTGAGGAGCGGATTGTGACCGGCACCCCCTCGGCCTTAGCCGGGGAGTGCTTTGACGACCTTTCGGTGATGCTCTGCCTAAACCCCCGGCCTGTCAGCCGGGAGCTGACAAGTCCCGGCATCCCGGACGACCAATTCCTCCGGGGCAAGGCCCCCATGACCAAGGAGGAGATCCGCACCATCTCGGTGAGCAAGCTCCGCCTGCGTCCGGGGGACACCCTGTGGGACGTGGGAGCGGGCACCGGCTCGGTGTCGGTGGAGGGGGCTTTGGCCCTGCCCGCCGGACAGGTTTTTGGGGTGGAGAAAAGCCCGGAAGCCCTGTCCCTGCTGGAACAGAATAAGGCCCGCTTCGGCGTGACCAACCTCCATGGGGTGGCCGGAACGGCCCCCGAAGCCCTGATGGATCTGCCTGCCCCCGACCGGGTGTTTGTGGGGGGAAGCTCGGGCAATATGGAGGCCATTCTCGGTGTTGCTCTGGAAAAAAATCCGGCCGCCCGATTTGTGGTCACCGCCATCACCTTGGAAACCCTGACCGAAACTCTGCGCTGTTTTCAACTCCTGGGGCTTTCTGACGTGGAGATTATCCAAGTGGCCGTGACCCGAACCCGGGAGGTGGGGCCCTACCACATGATGGACGCCCAAAACCCCGTGTGGGTCATGAGTGCAGAGGGGAAGCCCCATGAATAATACGCCCCGCCTGCTCCTGTGCGCCCCCGCCAGCGGGGGCGGGAAAACCACCGTGACCTGCGGCCTGCTGCAAGCATTGATGAACCGAACCATGGCTCCAAAAGCCTTTAAGTGCGGCCCTGACTATATTGACCCCATGTTCCACAGCGAGGTTATGGGGGTGCCTTCCCGCAATCTGGACCTCTTCTTCCTGGGGGAGGAGAATACCCGCACTCTGCTGGCCCGGAACACCCGGGGGGCCGGGGTGGCCGTCATAGAGGGGGTCATGGGCTATTACGACGGCATCGGCATGAGTACCGATGCCAGTGCCTACGACTTGGCCCTGGTCACTCAGACCCCGGCAGTGCTGGTGGCCGATGTGCGGGGGCGGGCCATATCTGCCGCCGCTCTGGTGCAGGGAATGGCAGGGTTTCGGCCCGACAGCGGCATCCGGGGTGTCATCCTCAACCGTTGTTCCCCCATGCTCTATGAGCGGCTGAAAACCTGTATCGAGGCCGAAACAGGTATTCGGGTCTATGGCTTTTTGCCCAATTTGCCAGAGTGTAGTCTGGAAAGTCGTCACTTGGGCCTGGTGACAGCGGCCGAGGTGGCCGATTTGAAGGAAAAACTGGAAATTTTGGCTCGGCAGGTGGAGGACACGGTGGATGTGGATGGCCTGCTGGCCTTGGCGGGGACGGCCCCGGCCCTGCCGGAAACCCAAACGCCTGCCCCCAACCCCGGCGGCCCTGTGGTGGCCGTGGCCCGGGACGAAGCCTTTTGCTTTTACTATCAGGATGGCTTAGAGGAATTGGAAAACCAAGGGTTGCAATTGGCCTTCTTCTCCCCCCTGCGGGACAAAACCTTGCCCGCCGGAGTCTGCGGCCTTTACCTGGGGGGCGGATACCCCGAACTTTACGCCAAAGCCCTTTCGGAAAATACGCCCATGCGGGCTGCCATTGCCGGGGCCATCGGGCAGGGCCTGCCCACGGTAGCCGAGTGCGGGGGGTTCCTCTACCTCCATGAAGGTTTGGAGGGGGCGGATGGAATATCCTACCCCATGGTGGGGGCGGTGCAGGCCAAGGCCTTCCGCACCCAAAAGCTGGGCCGGTTTGGCTATATTACCTTGACGGCGGGGGAGGATACCCTCCTCTGCGACGCCGGGGAGAGCCTGCCCGGACACGAGTTTCACTACTGGGACTCCACCCGGCCGGGAGGGGCCTTTTGGGCGCAAAAGCCCCAGTCCGACCGGGGCTGGAACTGCGTTCACGCCGGGAAAACCCTGTATGCCGGGTTTCCCCACCTGAACTTTGCCGCCTCACCCAAGGCGGCGGCCAAATTTGCGGCGGCCTGCGTGGCCTACCGGGAGGGACAGAGATGATTCGCTTACAGGAAGTGATTGAGAATATCGTTCCGGCCGACCAGAGGGCGCAGGCCGAGGCCAAGCGGCGGTGGGACTCCATCGCCCACCCGCTGGGAAGTCTGGGGGCCTTGGAGGATGTGGTCATCCGCATGGCCGGAATGACCGCAAACCCCAACGTGGACCTGGGCAAGCGGGCGGTGGTGGTCATGTGCGCCGACAACGGCGTGGTCTGTGAAGGGGTCACCCAAACCGGACAGGAGGTCACCGCCATCGTTACCGAGAATATGTCCACCGGGGACACCTCGGTCTGCCGGATGGCAAGGGTGGCCGGGGCCGATGTCATTCCGGTGGATATTGGGGTGGCCCGCCCGGTGGTGGGGGAGCATATCCTCCAGCACAATATCCGCCGGGGCACCGACAACATGGCCCAAATGCCCGCCATGACCAGAGCTGAGGCCGAGGCCGCCATTTTGACCGGCATTTCTCTGGTAGGAGAGTTGAAGGACAAGGGCTATGGCCTGCTGGCCACCGGGGAGATGGGGATTGGCAACACCACCACCTCCAGTGCCATTGCCGCCGTCCTGTTGGGGAAAGACCCTGAGCAGGTCACCGGACTGGGGGCCGGTCTGAGCCGGGAGGGCTATGAGAAAAAACTGGCCGCCATTCAATCGGCCATTGGGGTCAACCGGCCCGACCCGGCCGATGCCCTGGATGTGCTACATAAGGTAGGGGGTTTGGATATTGCCGGGCTGGTCGGGGTCTTTTTGGGCGGGGCCTATTACCGCATTCCCGTGCTGGTGGACGGCTTTATCTCCTCGGCGGCCGCCTTGGTGGCAGCCAGGCTGTGCCCCACGGCGAGGGATTATATGCTGGGCAGTCACAGCTCGGACGAGCCGGCAGGCAAGCTGATGCTGGAGGCCTTGGGCCTGACCCCCTTCCTGTACGCCGGGATGCGTCTTGGGGAAGGCACCGGGGCGGTGGCCGTCATGCCCCTGCTGGACATGGGGGTGGCGGTTTATCGGGAGATGTGTACCTTTGATGCCGCCGCCATTGAAGCCTATCAGCCGCTGGTATGAGGGGAAATTTGATTTTGGTTTCAGGTGGCTCGGCCAGCGGGAAATCCCAGTTTGCCGAGGAACTGGTGACCGGGAGCGGCCTGCAAACCCGCATCTATGTGGCCACCATGCAGGTTTGGGACCGGGAAGGCCGGGACCGGGTGGAGCGTCACCGGGCCCTGCGGGCCGGGAAGGGGTTCCAAACCCTGGAACGGCCCCTTGACCTGGCAGGGGCCTCGGTGCCCTCAGGCTCGGCCGTGCTGGTGGAGGACCTGTCCAATTTACTTTTAAACGAGCGGTATGCCCCCGCCGGTATGGCCGGGGCCGAGGGGCGGG
>CAZHWK010000020.1:0-12487 GCA_964536405.1 uncultured Oscillospiraceae bacterium | reverse complement strand
GTTCTGGTTCTGCTGCTGATTCTGGTTGCGGTTCTTCTGGTTGTTCTGATTATTCTGATTGTTCTGCATAAAAGCTCACCTCGCTTTCGCAAAGTTAGTATTCCCAAGCTTCCCGGACTACTATACCAAAAAAAATTTTTTCAAAAAAAGATACCACATTTTGTATGAGTATGTTAAAATGATACCAAGATAGTATTACATACTTCGTTTTGGAGGGATACTAAACCATGAAATGTCCTTTTTGTTCCAATTTGGAGAGCAAGGTCGTGGACTCCCGCCCGTCCGATGAGGGCTCCAGCATCCGCCGCCGGCGTGAGTGTCTGGAGTGTCACAAGCGTTTCACCACCTATGAAACCATGGAAAGTCTTCCTCTGGTGGTCATCAAAAAGGACGGTTCCCGTCAAACCTTTGACAAAAGCAAACTGCTAAATGGCATGATTAGGGCCTGTGAGAAGCGTCCCGTTTCCTTTGATACTCTAAATGCCATCGCCGCTGATATTGAGCAGTCCCTCCAAAACGAGATGGAGCGGGAAATCTCCTCGGTGGAAATCGGGGAGCAGGTCATGTCCCGCCTCAAAAGCGTGGACGAGGTTGCCTATGTTCGCTTTGCTTCGGTCTATCGCCAGTTTAAGGATATTAACACCTTTATGTCTGAGCTAAATAAGCTTTTGGCCGATAAATAAGAAGTGCGTAGCTTAGGCACGCCGGGGAGATAGACACCGAAGCGGAGCGAACGGACTGACGGCCCATAGGGCCGACAGCTGGCTTGCGAAGTCGGAGGGGTTATCGGCCCGTCAGCGTGCCCAAAGCGCAGCATGACACCGAAGTGCGAAACTTAGGCCCATAGGACGAATAAGACACGGCGAAGACCGAAAAACAGGTCGGGCGACCCCCGCCAGCCCGGCGGCATTTTCGGCGCAGTCGGGGCTTATTTGGCCGTCCATGGGCCCAAAGTGCAGCATGACACCGAAGTGCGGAGCTTAGGCCACAAGTAACGTGTAATACCAAGAAATAAAAAGCTGGGCCACCCAATTGGGGTGGCCCAGCTTTTATGTATCTCTTAGTAATTCTTACAGGTCATTTCAAAGTAAGCCTGGGGGTGGGCACAGATGGGGCACACGCCGGGAGCAATTCCCCACCCGGCTGCGCCGTGGGGGGACCCCTTTGATTTGACTCAAATGGGCCAAAATGAATTCGGCCCATTTCAATGAGTTTCCTTCCGTAACCCCATTGACGCAACCCAGGTTGCGCCCCGCCGTGCGGGGCCCCATCGGCTCCCGGAGAAACTTTCTTAGTAATTCTTGCAGGTCATTTCAAAGTAAGCCTGGGGATGGGCACAGATGGGGCACACGCCGGGAGCCTCTTTGCCCACATGGATGTGACCGCAGTTGCGGCACTTCCACATGTACTCCTCACCACGCTTGAAGACCACGCCGTCCTCCAGGTTCTTGAGCAGGGCACGGTAACGCTCCTCATGCTCCTTCTCAATTTTGCCAACGCCTTCAAAGAGGAAAGCCAGCTTCTGGAAGCCCTCTTCCTTAGCGGTTTCGGCCATTTCCTTGTACATGCAGGTCCACTCGTCGTTTTCGCCCTCGGCGGCGTGGAGCAGGTTGGCAGCGGTATCCTCAATGCCGCCCAGTTCCTTGAACCACAGCTTGGCGTGCTCCTTCTCGTTACCGGCGGTCTCGGTAAAGAACGCAGCAATCTGCTCCAGGCCTTCCTTCTTAGCCTTGGAGGCAAAATAATCGTACTTGTTGCGAGCCATAGACTCCCCGGCAAATGCTTTCCAGAGGTTGGCCTCAGTCTTGCTACCCTTCAGTTCCATGTAACATTCTCCTTTTCCATTTAATTTCATTCCAATTACTTCGCATCACTAACAAGAATAATTCCTGTTAATAGCATAGCAGACTTCCAAACAAAATGCAATCATTATTTTACTAAATTGGAAAAATTTTTAAGATTGATTTGGGTTTCATTGTCCATACTATAAAAGGACACCCTGGAATGAACCGATTACCATAGGAGGATTACCGTGAAAAAGTTTGCTGTTCTCTGTCTGAGTCTGGCCCTGGCTGCCTCCATGACGGCCTGTACCCGGGACAAGGCTCCCAATGTGACCCCCACGCCCTCTCAAAGCCCTTCCACCAGTCACACCCCTGCTCCCACCACGACCCCCGAGACTAACGCCCCCCTGGATAATGTGGGCAATGCTGCCGGTGATATTGTGGACGGTGCCGGAAACGCTGTGGATGACGCCGCTCGTGGCATCAGCAATGCCGCCCGTGACATCACCCGCTAACCCCTTAAAAAAAATGGACCGTGGAGCATTCCACGGTCCATTTTCTGCTATGTAACAGTATAATTACCCCGCACCAACATACTCACCGCATCAGAGGCGGTCAGTCCCCGGCCATCGGCGGTGGATAGATAAAGGTGATTGACAGCCAAGGCTCCGCCGCCCTCCAAAATAGTCCCGGCGGTGGTATCCACCAGGCCGGGACTGGACGGTGCCAGACAGGTGGCGGTACCCGAACGGAACAGCAGCTCCCCGCCGCTGTTCAGGTTTAGCTTCTGCCCGGCCGTCAAGTGAACCTCTACAAAGCCGGGGGTACCGCTCTGGCTGGTGCCCGCCCCCCCCACTGCCTTGGAAAATTTCTTCTCCATTTCGGCGGAATAGGTATTTATCATGGCCTGTATCTTGCTTTCCAAATTCTTTTCCCGCTGAACGGCCTTGACCTCCACCTGCTGGGTTACCTGGGGCAAAAATTTATCGGTCAAATAACTCAAGGTCACCAGGGGGTCACCCTGTGTCCCCTGGGTGGCCGCCACACTCAGCACCAGCACACCCGAAAGCAGCAGCATGGCCGACAGGCGGCGCAAGGTTTTTTTCTCTTTCATCTTATGTACCTCGTTCTCTCCTTCCCCACGGTCTGCGCCGTGGGGAAGTTCTCGTGTCAAATCAGTTGCTCGGGGTGCAGGCCAAAGCTTACGGCGATGGCTGCATCTACCCGGTGCATCAGGCTGTCGTCCAGGCAACCCATTCGCTCCCTCAGCCGCCTTTTGTCCAGCGTTCGAATTTGCTCCAACAAAATGACAGAGTCCTTGGGCAAACCGTAATTCAGGGCCGAAAGGGCAATGTGGGTGGGCAGACGTGCCTTCCCAGTCTGGCTGGTGATGGCGGCCGCAATGACAGTGGGGCTGTGGCGATTGCCGGTGTCATTCTGAATAATCAGAACCGGCCGCACGCCCCCCTGCTCACTTCCCACCACCGGGCTCAGGTCTGCATAAAAAATCTCTCCACGCTTCACGCTGTTATCCACAAATGCTCACTCTCCGAGGTACGATAGTCATCACGCCACCCGGGGCAAAGCCCTTATGTAACGTGATCCCTATCATTTTCCCACGGAGCGGCGGAATTTATACGATAACTTTTCCGCCGCCGTCCCAGCTTTCTATGCGATACCTCTCCAGGACATTATATGCATTCGTGCCATCATTGGTCAGCGGTATACCCTCGGCACCCGCCGGGAAACCCCGCAGAGCAGTTCATATTGAATGGTCGATGCCCCATCGGCCTTGTCCTCCAATGGCAGGTCGGGACCAAAGACCACCACTTCGTCCCCCGGCTTAACCCCGGGCAAACCGGTCACGTCGGCCATACACATATCCATGCAAATCCGCCCCAAAATGGGGCATTTTTTTCCTTGAAGCAGCACCTCTGTCTGATTGGACAGCAGGCGGGAAAAACCGTCGGCATACCCGATGGGCAGGACGGCCACCTGCCGGGGCCGGGTCAAGGTATGGGTTCTGCCATAGCTGATGGTAGCTCCTTCGGGCAGCTCCCGTACCGCCGAAACCCTGGTTTTCAGGGTCATAACAGGCCTTAGGTCGCACAGATGCTCCATGCCCCTGTCGGGATAATGTCCATACAGGGCAATCCCGGGGCGGACCATATCCACATGGGTACAGGGATAGTGTAACACAGCGGCGCTGGCTGCGCAATGGCGAATGGGAATTTGAAGGCCGTTATGTGCCAGTTCATCGGTCACACCCAAAAAACGGGTGAACTGCTCCATGGTGAAATCTTCGTCATCATCGGCAGCGGCAAAGTGGGTGAAAATCCCCTCCACCTTCAGCCCCGGTAGGGCGGCAACCTCTTGGGCTCGCTCAGCGGCAATCTCCCAGAAAAAGCCAAGGCGGCTCATGCCGGTATCCACCTTGATGTGAATGCGCAACGCTTTTCCGGCCCTCTGGGCAGCCTTGGAGTAGGCCAGGGCACTCTCCCTGTCCCCCACGGTCTGGGTCAAGTCTAAAGCCAGCAGTTCCCCGGCAAACTCGGGCGGGGTGACTCCCAAAATGAGAATGGGCATGGCGATGCCATGCTCCCGAAGCTCCACTGCCTCGTCCAGACAGGCCACGGCCAGGTAATCGGCCCCTGCTTCCTCCAGGGTTTTGGCCACCGCAACCGCCCCATGTCCATAGGCGTTTGCCTTGACCACCCCCACAAACCTGCACCCGGCGGACAGAGTTTCCCGCAGGGCCAAATAATTATGTTTTAGAGCCTTTAGGTCCACTTCGGCCCAGGTTCTCTTTTGTAACTGCTCCATCTGTCAGCTCTTCTTTCCTTCGGTTTTCCACTGAAAATCGGTCATTTTACAGGTGAGGACGGCATTGCCGTCCACAGCAATCTCCCCCCGCACCATAGCAAAGGTGGTCTTGTCAAACCACAGGGATGTTTCGGTGCCCTTTCCCGGTTCCCCCTCAGGGTCGGAGGTAGTCAGGCGGACACATTCTACCTCCTCCATGGTTTCCATTCCCCACTGGGAGATAAAGCCCGCCCTGGTCTGGCTTAGGAGGAAGGGAATACAGTCCATGGGGGACAGCCCTTCGGGAGACACAGGCCCTGTTTCCACCACCACCCCGTCAAATTCCAGCATACTCCCCCCATCCCGCAAGCGGGCGGTAACCCCCTTTAGAATGTCTGGCTCTACCAATGTCAAAGTGGTATCCCCCCCGGCGGTATGGTCCAAGGCCACGGTGCAGTCAAAAACCCGCTGCCCGTAATCGGCGCACATCTCCACCGTGGCGGTACACCCAGTCATAGCCAAATACTTGCTTCGAATGTCCAGGGCCAATTGCTCGGCTTCGTCGCCCCCTTTTCCGCCGCAGGCGGCCAGAAGAAGGAGGGGTATCATCAGTGCGCACAGCTTCTTGCGCACGGCGCTACCTCCTATTTTAGTGTAAAGGGAATATACTTTATCATATCTGCAGGCGTAAGCCCTGCCTCCCCCAAGTCCCGGGCAGCCAGGTCCCCGGCCCTGCCGTGCAGAAAGACAGCGGCCGGTACCGCCCGCTTGGGCGGTATCCCCTGCCCCAGCAGGGAGAGTATCATCCCGCCCAGCACATCGCCGCTCCCCCCCTTGGCCATGCCGGGATTTCCTGTGGGGTTTAGGAATGCTGTGCCGTCGGGGAAGGCGGTCACCGTCCCACGGCCCTTGAGTACCAACACACAGCGGTGCCGCCGGGCAAAGTCCCGGGCGGCTGCCAGCCGGTCAGGTGCAATCTCCCCCGCCAGCCGCCGAAACTCCCCCTCATGGGGTGTCAGAACGGTCAGGCCGGGCCGCTCGTCCAGAACATCTATATGCCCGCACAGGGCATTTATGCCATCGGCATCCAGAACAAGGTGACAAGTCAGTTTCCTTGTCATATCAAGCACCAAGTGAGTTTGCTCCTCTCCCCGGCCCAATCCAGGCCCCAAAAGAACTCCGTCGCAGAGGCCCAGGGTTTGCAGAAGGGTTTCGGTATCCTCGGGCAAAGGGGCAGGCATGACGCAGTCGCACTTGGCCGCCACAATGGGATAAATCTGGGGTGGAACATAAAGATGGACAAGACCCGACCCGGTACGTAAAGCCCCCTCAGCGGCCAGAACCGGGGCCCCGGTATAGCCCACCGCACCCCCGATAACGGCCACCCGGCCAAAATTCCCCTTGTGGGCATTTCGTGGCCGGGTCGGGATGCTTTGCTTTATCCACCGCCCGGTTGGGATGATGGTCATGGCTTTCCACTCCTTTTGCTCCATTGTTTCTCATTATACCGATTTTCCCCTTGCATTTCAACCAAATTTATGGTATAAAGACCTTTAGTGTAAAAGCTGTGAACGGAAAAATAGCGTGCTTGCGTTTCCAAGAGAGGGTTGGTCATCGGCTGAAAGCCGGCCCGAAGCGTGTCGCTTGGTTCGTCCGGGAGCTGTCGTGGGGAAAGACACGGCCGTACCTCTGCGTTAAGGAGTTTGAGCGCCCGCCTTTGGCGGGAATGTGGGTGGTACCACGGAAGCTGTGCCTTTCGTCCCTCTTTTGGGGGATGATGGGCATTTTTTATTGCCCGAACAAAGGAGAAATGAGTATGAAAGAGCAACTGGAACAAATTCGCCAGGAGGCCGTGGCCGCCCTGGAGCAGGTGCGGGGAGGGGCCGACCTGGACGCCCTGCGGGTTCGTTACCTGGGCAAAAAGGGGGAACTGACTGCCCTTTTGAAGCAGATGGGCCGTCTGTCTGCCGAGGAGCGGCCGGTGATGGGTCAGCTTGCCAACGAGGTCCGTGCCGCCCTGGAAACCGCCATGGAAACCCAGGCCAAGAAGCTGGAAAGTGCTGCCCTAGAAGCCCGGCTTAAGCTGGAAACCCTCGATGTGACCATCCCCGGCACGCCGGTGGAGCTGGGTCATCGCCACCCCATGTATATCGCCCTGGACGAAATCAAGGACATTTTCGTTGGTATGGGCTTTGAGGTGCTGGACGGCCCCGAGGTGGAGCTGGCCGAATATAACTTCGACCGTCTGAACGCCGAGGAGGGGCATCCCTCCCGGGACTGGTCGGACACCTTCTATTTTGACAACGACAGCCGGGTGATGCTCCGCAGTCAGACCTCCCCCATGCAGGTGCGTGCCATGGATTCCCGCCCCCTGCCCATCCGTGTCATTGCCCCCGGCCGGGTCTACCGCAAGGATGAGGTGGATGCCACCCACTCCCCCAAGTTCCACCAGGTGGAAGGGCTTGTCATCGACAAGGACGTGACCATGGCCGACCTCAAAGGCACCCTGAACACCGTCATGGAGCAGCTTTACGGTAAGGGCACTGTCACCCGTTTCCGCCCCCACCATTTCCCCTTTACCGAGCCCTCCTGCGAAATGGACGTCCAGTGCCACAAGTGCGGCGGCGTAGGCTGTCCCACCTGCAAGGGCGAGGGCTGGATTGAGGTGCTGGGGGCCGGCATGGTCCACCCCAAGGTGCTGGAAATGGCCGGCATTGACAGCGAGGTTTACTCGGGCTTTGCCTTCGGCATGGGTCTGGAACGGCTGGCTATGCGCCGGTTCAAAATCGCCGACCTGCGGCTGATTTTTGAGAACGACGTGCGCTTTTTGTCCCAATTTTAATGAAGGAGGCTGTTAAGATATGAAACTTTCCCGTAAATGGCTGCAAGAATTTGTGACTGTCTCGGTCTCCGACCACGAATTTTCCGAGGCTATGACCCTCTCGGGCTCCAAGGTGGAAATCACTGAGGTTCCCGGCGAGGACATTAAAAATGTGGTGGTGGGTAAGGTCCTGTCCATGGCCCGCCACGAAAATTCCGACCATATGTTCATCTGCCAGGTGGATGTGGGCACGGGTACTCCGGTGCAGATTGTCACCGGGGCCCAGAACCTCAGCGAGGGGGACTTGGTCCCCACCGCCCTACATGACTCCCACCTCCCCGGCGGGGTTCACATCACGGCCGGAGAGCTGCGGGGCGTGATGTCCAACGGGATGCTCTGCTCCTACAAGGAGCTGGGCATGACCGACCTGGACTGGCCCCACAGCGTGGTGGACGGCATCTTCCTGCTGCAAAGCGACCCTGACCTGGCCGCCAAGAACCCCCAGCCGGGGGACGACATTCGCCCCCTGCTGGGTCTGGACGACCATGTGGTGGAGTTTGAAATCACCCCCAACCGCCCCGACTGCCTGTCGGTCATCGGTCTGGCCCGGGAAGCGGCCGCCACCTTCGGCGGGGAACTCAAGCTTCACGCCCCCCAGGTCAAGGGTGGGGCCGAAGGCTCCCTGGTGGAGGTTCTGGATGTGGAGACCCCCGACGCTGACCTCTGCCCCCGATACACCGCCCGGATGGTACGCAATGTGAAGATTGGCCCCTCCCCCCTGTGGATGCGGGAGCGGCTGCGCTCCCACGGGGTACGGCCCATCAACAACATTGTGGACATTACCAACTATGTCATGCTGGAATACGGCCAGCCCATGCACGCCTTTGACTATCGCTATGTAAAGGGTGGCAAAATTGTGGTTCGCCGTGCCCATGAGGGGGAGGAGCTGACCACTCTGGATGGCACCCTTCGCAAGCTGACCCCCAATATGCTGGTCATCGCCGACGAAACCCGTGCCGTAGGCCTTGCCGGTATCATGGGCGGCGAAAACAGTGAAATTGTGGACGACACGGTGGATGTGGTCTTTGAGTCGGCCAACTTTGACGGCACCTGCATCCGCAAAGGGGCTTTGGCCCTTGGTATGCGGACCGAGGCCAGCGCCAAGTTTGAAAAGGGACTGGATCCCCTGAACACCCTCCCCGCCGTGGACCGTGCCTGTGAACTGGTGGAGCTGCTGGGGGCTGGCGAAGTGGTGGACGGCGTCATTGACATTCTCAACCACGTCCCCCATCCCACCACCCTCAAGCTACGGGCTGACAAGATCAATGCCCTACTGGGCACCCAGGTGGCCGAGGAAGAGATGGTGCGTATTCTGAAGTCCCTGGACTTCGGGGTGGAGGGGGATACCGTCACCGTTCCCTCCTGGCGCAGCGATGTGGTTCACTACTCTGACCTGGCCGAGGAAGTGGCCCGGTTCTATGGCTATAACAACATTCCCACCACCCTGATGCGGGGTGAAACCACCCGGGGGGGCTATACCCCCGAGCAGCAGTTGGAGCGGGATTTGGGGCAAATCTGCCGCAGCGTGGGCTATGATGAAATCATTACCTACTCCTTCATCTCCCCCACCTACTATGACAAAATCGGCTGGCCTGCTGACGACAGCCGCCGCCAGAGCCTGAAAATCCTCAACCCACTGGGGGAGGATACCTCCATCATGCGCACCACCACCCTTCCCTCCATGCTGGAAATTCTGTCCCGGAACTATAATTTCCGCAATAAATCGGCCAAGCTCTACGAAATTGGCAAGATTTACTTCCCCCGCCCCGACGGCATGGCCGACGAGCCCAAGGTCCTGTCCCTGGGTGCCTTTGGTGAGAACATGGACTTCTTCGCCCTGAAGGGCACGGTGGAAGCCCTTCTGTCCAGTCTGCGGATTACCGAGCGGGACTTCCGCCCCGGCCGGGAGAACCCCTCCTACCACCCCGGCCGCTGTGCCGAGGTGTATGTCCAGGGCCAGCTTGTGGGCGTGGTGGGCCAAATTCACCCGGCGGTGGCCGCCAATTACGGGGTGGAGGCCGAGCTGTACTGCGCCGAACTGTCGGTGGAGGCTCTCCTCCGGCTCAAGGGTGCCGACCCCCAGTACACCCCCCTGCCCAAGTTCCCCGCCGTCACCCGTGACATTGCGGTGGTCTGTGACGAAGCCGTCACCGTGGGCCAGCTGGCCGCCTGTATCCGCAGCGGGGCCAAGGGGCTTTTGAAGGATGCCGCCCTCTTTGACATTTACCGTGGCAAGGGCGTTGCTGAGGGGAAAAAGAGCGTGGCCTTCAACCTCACCCTCCGGGCCGACGACCGCAGTCTGACCGCCGAAGAGGCCGACAACGACGTAAAGAGCATCCTGGAAACTCTGGAAACAGAACTGGGTGCCGTTTTGAGATAATACAAAAGGTGTGCATGGAATATCCATGCACACCTTTTTTCGTCTTTCTAAAGGTCGCTTTTTCAGAAAGGCTCTGTTCTAGTCCATCTCATATTCCCCTGTTCCGCCCTGCTTGAAATATCGCCCCAAATCATAAGGGGTGTAGATGCCATAATCTGTAACCACCCCGCTGACAAGTTCGGGCGGGGTGATGTCAAAGGCGGGATAGTAGCCCTTGACCCCGTCTCTGGCCGTCTTCACCCCCATGGCTTCCAAAGAAAAGCTCGGGTCACGCATCTCAATTTGAATGTCGTCAATGGTGGGGTGAACACGGTCGGGGGCACCGGCCACAAAGTAGGGGATGCCCATATGCTTGGCACAGATGGCGATTTGATAGGTACCCACCTTATTCACCACATGGCCATCCATACAGATGGCATCAGCCGCCGAGGTAAAGACATCAATCTGCTCCCTCTGCATGACAAAGGCGGGCATATTATCGGTAATCACTGTCACGTCGTACCCCATCTCATAGGCCACCGTGGCCGTCAGCCGGGCCCCTTGAAAGTAGGGTCGTGTCTCGGGGCAGAAAATCCGAAGCTGCTTACCCTGCTGTCTGGCCGCCTTGAGCATGAAGCCCACAATTCCCTCTCCGAAGCACTGGGTCATGACAGCCCCCTTTTGGGGAAAGAGCTCGGCCAGGTAACCTCCAATTTTCTCGCAGGTCGCATATCGCTTATTGTTGGCTTGAATGGCATGGGCAAAAATGGCATCACACAGGTTTTCCCCCCGCTCCAGGGCATAATGGGCCGCACCAAGGCATCCTCCGCAAACCTGGGCCATGCGGGCCGCCGTGGTAGGCCTTGCGTTGGATATGGTGCGGGCGGCCTTCTCCAAAAAAGCCAGCTGCTCCTGCCCTGTCTGACTGCGGCATTCGTAGGCGGCCAGTGCCATTCCCATGGCGGCCGCTGTGTAGGGTCCCCCGCTCTGCGTGACCATATCGGTTATGGCCCGGGCCACCTCCTCATGGGTTTTGCACACCACAAATTCCACCTTGCGTGGGTAGACCCGCCGGTCCAAAATACGGACCTCCCCCTTTTCATACCATGCAATATTTTCGTATTGCAGCATAAAGGCCAGGCCGCTGTCTGCACGCTCCATCACTCTTTGCCTCCAATCGAATTCTACAAAAAGCACAAGGGCTTGCCGCCTACTACCCGCAGACGGCAAGCCCTTGCATATTTACCCAGTGGTAAGCGACTTACTCGTGGTCGTGGTCACAGCCACAGCCGCAATCGCAGTCGTCATCGCTCAGATCGATGGCAAACTTCTCGTGGCAGGAGGGGCACTCCACACTGCCGGCATCCAGCACTGACTCGTCAATGCAGATGTCAGCACCGCACTTGGGGCACTCCACCTCGAAGAAATCATCGTCATCGCCGCAGCAGCAGCAATCGTCGTCCTCATCCTCGTCCTCAAAGACAGCGTCTTCCACGTCAGAGAGGTCATCAGAAATGGCATCAATCTCCTCGCCCAGGGAAGCGCAGGTATCCTCCAGGTCTTCGATGGACATTCCGACTTCTTCCAGAATTTCCAGCATGGAGGCAATGAGCTTGGCTTCCTTGGACTTCTCGGTGTCGATGTTCATGCCGTCAAACAGGCCCTTGGTGTAAGCAACCTTTTCAGAAATGGTCATGGTACTTCTCCTTTTCAATTGCGGCCACAATGGGCCTGTTTTATTGGCGTAAACTGTTTACGCTCGGACACGCTTAGGTGTATCACGCCTCACCTGCTCACGACGCAGTTCTAAGCCGTAAGACTTCGCAAAAATCCGCTTGGGCCTTGCCCGCCCGGCTTTTCGCTTCGCTCCCGTCTTAGCCCGCTGTTCGCAACGGCTTAGACGCTTAAGACTATCACGCTTCGCTCCCTCCGCAACGGGCAACTGCTCACCACTACGCCGAAAATGCCGCTGACTGCGTCAGCCTGTTTTTCGGTCTTCGTGCTTCGCTGTTGCCCTGCTCCCGGGTGCTCAGACGCTTAAGACTTACAACGCTCCAGGTAGTCACCGGTGCGGGTGTCAATCTTGATTTTGTCGCCGGGGTTGATGAACAGGGGCACCTTGATTTCGGCGCCGGTTTCCACGGTGGCGGGCTTGGTCACGTTGGTGGCGGTGTCGCCCTTAAAGCCGGGGTCGGTTTCGGTGATGACCAGCTCCACAAAGTTGGGAGGCTCCACAGCGAAGACCTTGCCCTTGTAGGAGTTAATCTTACAGGTCATGTTTTCCTTCATAAAACGGAAGGAGTCGCCCAGAGTATCCTTGTTGATGGGAATCATGTCAAAGGTTTCCATGTCCATGAAGTAGTACAGGTCGCCGTCGTTATAGCTGTACTCCATGTCCTTCTTCTCCACATAGGCCTGCTCGAACTTGGCAGTGGGGTTGAAAGAGGTCTCGGTCACGCCGCCGGTGATGACGTTCTTCATCTTGGTACGCACAAAGGCGGCACCCTTGCCGGGCTTGACGTGCTGGAACTCAACGACCTGCATGACCTGGCCGTCCATCTCAAAGGTCACGCCATTCCGGAACTCACTGGCAGTAATCGTTGGCATTGGTATTCATCCTCCAAAGTAAAGTCAAAATTTAACTAAGCTATTCTATCCTAT
>CAZHWK010000019.1:0-12578 GCA_964536405.1 uncultured Oscillospiraceae bacterium | reverse complement strand
GAAAGCTGGCATCCAGCATAAAGCGGTCAAAATCCTCCATCTGCTGGGCATTTTGAAACTGCGTTTGAAACTCCAGAAGCTTTCCTTTGAGATATTGACTGCGGTAGTCACAGACCACATTGGGTTCAATGATTTTACGAGCTTGATAGAGGTCGGTAACATTCTTTTCCGTGAAAGGAGCCACAATGGTGCCCTTTCGGGGAAAAATTTCCACCAATCCATCCTTTTGCAGGGCCAAAAGCGCCTCACGCAGGGGCGTACGGCTTAAATTCGTCAACTCCATGAGCTGCTTTTCATTAATTTCCTGGCCGGGCAGGTAGGCACAGGAAACAATTTGCTTATAAAGGTACTCATAGGCCTGGTTGGCCATGGGCTTGGATGCGGCTTTTGCCATGTGCGGCACTTCCTTTCCAGGGACACAACCCCTAGCTGGCACTATATTGTGATTATTATATACAAACTCAAACGGAAAAAGCTATTGTTAACTTACACAATTATTGCGGTATAAGTTTGGCAAAAAAGCAACCGAATAATCAAAAATATGGTCTTGAAATATAAAACAACAAATGATATAATTTCTCTGATATATCAGAATAGCAAAAAACTAAACGGAGGAATATCACAATGAAAAGCGACAATGCAGCAATTCGTGACCTGCGAATTTATCAGGCAACCAGCAAACTCAGCCACCCCATCGCAGATGCTACCCATGACATCAGCAAGATTGCCTTTTATGTTTTGGAGGTAGAAACTGTTGGCGGGATTGTGGGACAGGGGTATCTGCTCAGCTTCCATTATAGCCCCTACGCCATCGAGGGTGCCTTAAAGGACTTGAAGCGGTTTGTGATGGAGCGAGATTACCGTGTGTATGAAACAGCGCAGCTTCAGAAGGACTACGAGATTGAAAGCGAGTATTTCGGGATTGTCGGCTTACAGCGCTGGGCCCTGGCTACCTTAAATGTGGCTATGTGGGATGCCTGGAGCCGCATACACGACCTGCCCATCTATCGGATGTTTGGCTGCCACCGCAAGCCTATTCCGGTCTATGGCAGCGGCGGCTGGATTAGCTATACGGACGAGGAACTGGTAGACGAGGTCGTCAACTATAAAAGCCGCGGTTTCAAGGCCGTTAAAATTAAGGTTGGCAGCCCCGATATGGAGCGGGATGTCCGCCGCCTGAACCTAGTGCGCGAAGCTGTCGGTCCCGATTTGAAGATTATGATGGATGCAAACCAGGGCATGGATGTGCCCAGTGCCATCAAGCTCATCAGCCTGGTGGAGCATTTGGGTATCTACTGGTTTGAGGAACCTGTGGCAAACACCGACTTCGAAGGCTATGCCACCATTCACTCCAAAACCAAGGTGAGCCTGGCCATGGGCGAGCGGGAGTACAGCACGGTGGCCCTGCGTGAGCTGATTGGCCGTCGGGCTCTGGATCTCTGGCAGCCTGACCTCATCCGCTTGGGTGGTGTGGACGCCTGGCGAGACAGTGCCGCCCTGGCAAATGCCTACAACATTCCGGTGCTTCCTCATTACTATAAGGACTATGATGTTCCTCTTCTGGCGACCGTGGCCAACCCCTACGGTGCTGAGAGTTTCGATTGGATTGACGCCATCATTGATGAGCCTATGAAAATTGACAACGGATATGCCATCCAGCGGGCAGGCGCCGGTTGGGGCTTCCGCTTCCTGCCCCAGCATATGACCGAAGTGAAATAAAACGGAGGGGAAAACATGAGAGCAGTTGTCATTCAGGAGCCCTGGAAAGCCGCAACGATTGAGCAGGAAATCCCAACCCCAAAGGAAGGGGAAGCGCTTCTTAAAATGTTGGTGGGTGGCGTGTGCGGCAGTGATTTAGCTGCCTATCGTGGTGCCTCCGCCTATGTAAGTTACCCCCGCACCATCGGCCACGAGTTTGCGGCCGAAGTAGTCGAGGTTGGAGACAACGAGTACGGCATCAAGCCCGGCATGATTGTCACTGGAAATCCCTACTTCAATTGTGGGGAGTGTTATAGCTGCCAGCGAGGCCTCCTCAACTGCTGTATGCACAACCAGACCATGGGCGTGCAGCGGGAAGGCGCATTCAGTGACTACTTTACAATGCCGGTACAGAGACTTTATAATGGGCAAGGGATTGCACCCCAAGCTTTGGCCCTTATCGAGCCTTTCTGCATCAGCTATCACGGTGTCAGCCGTGCCAATGTGAAAAAGGGTGACAAAGTTCTCGTTATGGGGGCTGGTGCCATCGGTATTTTGGCCGCCGTGGCCGCTCGCAGCTTTGGTGCCGAGGCCTACATTACCGACGTGGCGTCCTATAAGGTTGATATGGCGGTCAAGGAATTCGATTTGTCCGGCGGCTTTGTCAATGACAGCCCCGAAGCCCTGATCAACTTTACCAAGGAAATTACCGGAGCAAACGGCTTCGATGTCACGGTAGAGGCGGTGGGCGCGCCCTCCACCTTCCTGGGCTGTGTGAGTGCGGCAGCCAGCCGCGGCCGTGTGGTCGTCATTGGGGTAGCCAAGCATAATGCTGACTTCAACTTCCTGGAGCTTCAGCGCAAGGAGTTGGAAATGTACGGAAGCCGAGCCGCCACCAAGGAAGACTTTGCAGCGACCATGAAGCTGGCTAAGGAAGGCTTTGTGGACCTTACCAAACTCATTTCCCGCACCTATTCCGCAGCAGATACCGCAACCGCGTTCCAAGATATGGATCAAAATGCACGAGAAATAATTAAATCGGAATTCATATTTTAAGAAAGAAGGAAACGGAACATGAAAAAGAAAATTGCTTTGCTCCTCTCGACCGTCCTGTGCCTCAGCATGTTTGCCACCGGCTGCGGCGGCAGCACCCCCGCCCCCACTGAGGGCTCCGATGCCCCCGCAACTGTAACCACCATTCAGATTGGCTTTGAAAACACCACAGACGAGCCCATCGGTCAGGCCGTACAGAAGTGGGCCGAACTGCTCGAAGAGCAGAGCGGCGGCACCATGAAGCTGGAACTCTTCCCCAACAGTGCCCTGGGCAGCAAGAGCGAGCTGATCGACCAGATGGTCATGGGTGAAAACATTATTACCATTGCCGACGGTGCCTTCTATGCCGATTACGGTGTGCCCGATATGGGCATCATGTACGGTCCCTTCTTCTTTGAAACCTGGGACGACGTGTGGACCCTGCTGGACAGCGACTGGTATGCCGAGCAGTGCAGCAAGCTGGCTGAAAAAGGACTGACCGTGCTGGCCTCCAACTGGGTTTACGGCGAGCGTGAGCTGATGACCAAGAGCAAGGTTGTCACTCCCGGAGATGTAAAAGGCAAGAAAATTCGCCTGGCCAACAGCCAGATTTACGTGGAGGGCTTCAATGCCCTAGGTGCCACCGCCGTCCCCATGGCTTTGGGTGATGTGTATACCGCACTGCAAAACGGCACTCTAGACGGGGTGGAGAACCCCCTTAGCACCCTTTACGGCCAGAGCTTCCAGGAGGTGTCCAAGTATGTGCTGATGACCGGCCATATCAAAAACTTCACCACCTGGTGCATTGGCACCGACTTCCTGAATACCCTCAGCCAGGAGCAGAAAGACCTGCTGTTTACCACCGGCGAAGAAGCTGGCCTGTATAACAACGAGCTGCAGGAGGCCGCCAACGATGGCTATGCCCAGAAGCTTATAGATGCAAGTGTGGAGATTACCGAACTTACCGAGGAGCAGCTGTCTGAGTGGAAGAAAGCCGGCGAATCCTTTTATACCAAGGGTAGCACCTTTGGCTGGACGGACGGCCTGTATGAAACCACCCAGAAGGCCATGGGCAAGTAAGTTGGACTCCACATACGATGGAGGCATACATTTGTTGGAGGATGACCAAACATGAAGAAAACCTTAAATACATTGGTCAAAATTGAAATCATCCTGGCCTCCATGATTTTGGCGGCTCTGATTTTGTGTACATTCGGTGGCGTCATTATGCGCTACTGCTTTAATAATCCCTTTACCTGGCAGGAAGAATTTCAACTGGCCTGCATGGTGTGGATTACCTTCCTGGCTGCACCGGTCGCTTTTCACACCAAAAGCCATGTAGCCATTGAAATTTTGGTCGATGCCTTTCCCAAGAAGGTACAGCGTGTCATTGAAGTACTAATCATGGTTGTGGTCTACGCCACCCTCATCTACTTTTTCCTGCGTTGCTTTGACTTTCTCGCCGTTTTGGCCCGCACAGGCCGGAAGACCCCAATTTTGATGATTCCCTATACCGTAGTCTATGGAATTGCCCCGGTGTCCCTAGTTTTGATGCTCATCAGCTATACGTACATGACGGTTATGGGCTTGATCCACAACGTCAAGCACGCTGAAGGGGAGGTGGAGTAAATGTCAACAGCTGTTCTTGCCATGGTCGTGGTTTTGCTTGTGATGCTGTTTATGAAGGTTCCGGTCTTCGTTTCTGTGTTAGGAGCATCCGCAGTTTACTTTGTCCTCACCCCCGGCATTAACCCCGCCGTCTTTGCCCAGCAGGCCATCACAGGCAGCGAGAGTATTACCCTGCTGGCCATCCCCTTTTTCGTCTGTGCCGGTGTGCTGATGAATTACACCGGTGTGACCAAGCGCATTATGGATTTCTGCGCTGTGGTAACCGGCAAAATGTACGGTGGTCTGAGCCAGGTAAACATCCTGCTGAGCACCCTCATGGGCGGCCTGTCCGGCTCAGCCCTGGCCGATGCCGCCATGGAAGCAAAAATGCTAGTACCCGAGATGGAAAAGAAAGGCATTGGCCGGGCCTTTTCCACTGTGGTCACAGCTGCCTCCAGCATGATTACCCCCCTCATTCCGCCCGGCATCGGGCTGATTCTCTACGGCTGCATTGCCAATGTATCCATCGGAAAACTGTTTATTGCGGGCTTTGGCCCCGGCGTTCTGCTTTGCACAGCCATGATGCTCATGGTATCCCGCATTTCCCACAAACGAGGCTATCAGCCCCTTCGCACCACGAAAATGAGCGGCACCATGTTTTGGCGGTCTCTCAGGCCGGCCATTTTACCCCTTTGTCTGCCCATCATCATCATTGGCGGTGTGCGCTTTGGCATCTTCACTGCCACCGAAGCCGGAGCGGTTGCCATCGTCTATGCAGCTGTGCTTGGCCTGTGCTACCGGGAGTTAAGCGCTCATCATTTCGCCCTGAGTCTTAAGGAAACGCTGACCACCACCTCCTCAATTATGCTGATTGTGGCGGCAGCTTCCACCTTCTCCTGGATTTTGACCAAGGAAATGATTCCACAGCGGTTCACTGAATGGATGATCGGAGCCATTGACAACAAGTGGCTTTTCCTGGTGGCAGTGGATATCTTCCTGATTATTGTTGGGATGTTTGTGGAGGGCAACGCCAGTATGATTGTGCTAGTACCCCTCTTCGCCCCTGCTGCCAGCGCCTACGGAATTGACCCCATTCATTTCGCCATGGTGTTCATCTTTGCAAATGCCATCGGCGCCTTTACCCCTCCTATGGGCACGCTGATGTTCGTCACCTGTGGTGTGACGGAATGCAAGACAAGGGAGTTTATCAAGGAAGCCGTGCCGTTTTACGTACTTTTGTTCAGCTGTCTGCTGATATTGACCTTTGTTCCCATTTTCTCCACAGGGCTTGTGAACCTCATTTATTAATAGGCCCACGCACCCCTGCCATAATTTTTTCTCCCGCAAGATCAGCCTGTTGTAAGATTAAAGTTCCAAACATTGGCTTATATAAAAAAGGTAAGGAGAACTTCTAAAAACGAAGTTCTCCTTACCTTTTTAACAGTGGTGTAGACTCTTGCCAGACATGGGCCGAAAAGATATTGGTACAGCTATACAGTAAGTTTGAGTTTTCTCTATTTCCTCCAGCATGGCATCCATTACATCAAAAGGATTTCCCACCACCCCATAGTCTGCCACATCAAAGATGGGCGCATTCGCATCCTTATTAATAGCCACAACAATATCCGACCCGCTGATTCCGGCCACGTACTGAATGGCACCCGAGATACCGCAGGCAATATACAGCTTTGGACCCACATTTTTCCGGTCTGACCCACTTGATGGGCATGTCCAATCCAGCCCGCATCCACTGTGGCCCTTGAGGCACCAACCACACCACCCAGTGCATCTGCCAATTTTTTAGAAGCTCAAAACCCTCTGCGCTGCCACGCCTCGGCCTAAAGGCCGTAGCCCCAATCATCATGCCGGTGGGGCCATACCTCTCTATCAAGGTATGCACCGCAATTACATAGGCATCGGTGGTATAATTAAAATACTCGGGGCCATCTACCACAACGATCTGGTCGGCACCATGTTGAGCGACCTCCTGAACAGCAGCATCCACACCATACTACCAAGGCAACCAAGCTCCCCCTTTGCTTGTCAGCTATGACTCTTCCGGGTGTAAGAAGCTCAATTCCCACATTTTTAGCCTCACCTTTTCCAATTGTTTCTACACCCCCCCAAAGGTCTTTGGTCTTGGCTTGCAGCTCTCATCCCCGCTATATTGTTCCGTTGGTCTTGTATCATAGGGTAGCTCGTTCATGCGGGCACCGGATGCACCACATAGCGGTAGAGCATACCAGTTCCGCAAGGGAGGCCGTTTCCATCAGAATGTCGTATACCGCCTTTGGGTAGCCCAGTGGAAAAGCGCTCCAATATCCCCATGGCCTTTGCCCGCCGATTTCGTCTCTCCCCAAAACAGCAGGAGATAGGAAAAATGGAGGGAGATGTCCTCACAAAAAAGTGCCTATCTGCTTGAAGCAGATAGGCACTTTTTTGTGATATTCTGTTATGTCAGGGTCAAATCTCCATGGCGGCATCATAGCCTTCCCGCACGGCATCGCCAATCTGGCGAACCTTTTTACAATCTCCGATGGCCCGAAGCTCAAAAGCCGCATCCCGGAGGATATCCACGGTTTCCCGGCATGGTACCATGCCTACGGCAAGAATAACGGTATCAACCGGAATCGCAAGGCTTTGGCCATCCTTACTGGTACAGCCAATATAGTCTTTCCCAATCTCAGTACAGGTCGTATTCTTCAACACAGTGATTTGGTCTGCACGCTCGGTAATTTCCCTAAGCAGGTCGGGGCGATGAAGGGAATTGGCATCCTTGGCAATTTCAGAGCACATTTCCACCAAGGTGACCCGCTTGCCCTGCATCGCAAGCTCCACAGCTGCCTCACTACCTGCCAGTCCTCCGCCAATGATGGCAATATTCTGCCCCACCTGACACTTATCGTCATACATATCCATGATGGGGTGGGCGTATTCCACACCTTTGATGCCGGGAATAAGCGCAGTAGCGCCCACCGCAGCGATACAAAAATCTGGGTCCAAACTTTCAATGAGGGCAGGAGTGACCTCGGTATTCAGGCGTACATCTACCCCTAAGCGGTTGACCTTGCCAATCATATAGTCCAGATATTGCTCTGTTTCATTTTTGAAAGGAACCTTTCTGGCATAGCGAATCAGTCCACCCAATGCCCCGCTTTTTTCACAGAGGATGACCTCGTGGCCCCGCTGCTTGGCAACGATGGCAGCCTCCAAGCCGCCAGGACCGCCCCCTGCAATCAAAACTTTCTTTGGTTCGGTGGGCAAAGGCGGAATGACTACGTCGGCAGGCCGGTCCAAGGTGGGATTGACCGTACATTTGGTAATTCTGGTCTGATAATCGGCTATGCAGCAATTACAGCGGATACAGGGACGCAGCTCTTCCTCTTGACCTCGCTTAACCTTATTGGCAAACATGGGGTCAGCATTCATGGCACGGCATACAGCCAGCATATCCACCTTGCCACTTGCAATGATCTCCTCCATTTTGGCAGGGTCCTTCATGGCACCCACACTCACCACATGGGAGTACTTCATATGCTTTTTAATTTCCTCAGCCAGGTAGAGGTTGTGACCATGCTCCCGGAAAATGCTGGGTACCATCAGGCATTCGCTGTCCGGATAGTAGAAATTACAGGCCGAAACGTGGAGCAAGTCGGCCTTTCCGTCCATCAGTTTAGCAAACTCTACCCCTTCTTTCAGGGTATAGCCTTCGTCAATGTATTCTGTACCGCTAAACCGCACCTCAATGAGGAAATCCTCTCCACAATAATGGCGGATGCGGTCAATAATCATAAGCAGCAGGCGAACTCGATTTTCCAGGCTGCCGCCAAAGCGGTCTGTGCGGTGGTTGGTCAGAGGGGACATAAACTGGTGGATCAGCCACCCGTGACCTGCATGAATCATGGCCATGTCGAAGCCGCAGGTCTTGGCCCGCAGGGCCGAAGTTCCAAAGGCATCTACCACGGTTTCAATCATTTCCTCCGTCATCTGCTGCACCATGCCCTTGCGATAGACAGGTTCGGCATCGGCAGCCTGCTCCGAGAGCGGAGCTATGGTTTTTGATTCGTTAAAGTTGATATAGTCGGGACCCCATCCATCCATTTCTTCGCTGGTGGTCAGCATACCGGCGTGATTGAGTTCAATGTTGGCGAGGGCACCGTAGCGATGAATTTCGTCGGCAATCCGGGTCAAAAACGGCAGATTATCATCGTTGCACGCCATAATTTTAGGAGACGGAAGGTGGCCCGAATCCACACCAGTGGGATGTACAATACAATCTCCCAGCGTAATGATGGCTGCTCCACCCATGGCCCGCATTCTAAAAAATTGCATATCCCGCTCAGACGGATGCCGCTCGGGCGTGGTGGCTAAATCAAAGACCGAGATAGGTGCTACCTCCAGGCGGTTTTTCATGGTAATACCACGAATGGTCAGTGGGCTGAATAGATGAGAATATTTTGTTTTCATTGCAAAGCTCCTTCAAACCTTATCCTGTATTTATAGTTCTTCAAAACTCTCCAGAGTTTTGACAGCGCCGCTCTTATAGCGGAAATGTACAAAGAGAATACCCAAAACGGTAATGCCAAGAATACCAACAAATTGGATCTTAGTGGTCTGGAGCAGCAGGACCACTGCCATAATAATAGAGGAAACACCACCCAGGCAGGACCACAAATAGAGCTTGCCTTTGCTGGAATGGAATGCAGATTTCTCCCACAGCTCAGGCATCCGCTTGGGAATGAAAATGGCACCAAAGCTGATGAGGACAAAGAGAATATTACTGAGAATAACAGCTGTATCCGCAATTTTTCCGATTTGGATGTTGAACAAAATGGGCACCAGACCAATGGCATAGAATAAAATCAGGATATAGATGGGGGTCTTAAATTTGGGGTGCACATACCCTAACTTCTTAGGCAACCATCCATCGTTACAGGCCTGCAAAATGGGCTTGGTAACCCAGGCAAAGGTCGCATTCAGGGTCGTAGATAGAGCCAGCAGGGCACCGCCGATGACAAAAAAGAGGAACAGCGGATAGGGGAAGATGGCTTTTGCCACCAGGTCCAGAGGCATATCGGCAGTCACCGAAACAGGCAAAACACCTGCGGCCACAACGGCAATCAGGGCATAGAAAATGGCGATAGCCACCGTCGATACCATAATAACCTGAGGTAGATCCTTGGTCGGATTTTTGGCTTCGGCACTCAGATTTACCATGTCAATGCCGCCTGCAGTCGCCCATGTAAGCAATACACCGCAGGTAATAATCCCCATGGGGCCAGCCGGAGCAAAATCAACAGTGAAGAAGGTCTGGGAATCCACCTGGGGAATACCGTAAACGCTGAACAGAGTCAGGGCCAGGGCCAAAATAATATCCATCACAATTTCCAGCTTGGCCGCCCCTTCCACACCCAGCAGGTTGGTGATAAAGAAAATTGTTATGACTAGCAGTGCTACCGGAATGATTGGCGCACTGGGAAGAATGCTTTGGAAATATTGGGCAAAACTAATGGCATACATAGCCAAGGAGATGTTTGAGAAGAAAAAGACCACAATGTAAAAGCCTGCAAACTTTTCCCCCCAAAGGGTACCCATCATGGAGTAGTAGCCGCCTCGAAATCTGGCTGTACCGGCCATAATCATAAATGGCAGTGCTTGAAGCATAATAAAAACAGCCGATAGCAGAATGCCAAGGAAGGCAGACTTCCCTGTCATCCCAATTCCAATGCCAATCAGAGCAAACACACCGGAGCCGATTACATGGCCAAACGCAATGGAATACAGTTCCTTTTTACCCAAGGTACGATTGAGGTCGGCTGTGGTTATCATCTTTTTTTCAGTGTTTTCCATGGACAATCCTCCTCTTTTTTGTTACATCCGCGATAGGTGGGAAATGCTATGGACCGGCCCTCTCTCCAGAAACCGGACCCATGCTATGGCTCATTGGCTTTCGCAGCACATACCCTCCTTTCAAAATCCGCCCCTTGCTTTCTTGCACAAATCAAGGGGGCCCTAAACAGGAGTTATGCACTTATTATACAAACCCAATGGCCCGGCCGATAGCCATTTAGTTGTGGACATTTCGTGGATGCTTGCAGGATGCAGGAAAGAGAACCCCGTAAATATTAACCAAAAAGTACAGCCGACTTTATCGGTCGGCTGTACTTTTTCCATCATGACAGAGCTTCAAGTGAAAAAAGAATGATTTCAAATGGGGCAAGTTTAAAGTCAATGCGAAAATCTCCCTGTGCCTCCAACATACTTAACGTCACTTCGGGTGACAAGGTTTCGTTGAGCACCCTCAGGGTTTCTGCCGATAGCTTTTGGTAGGATAGGAAGGGCGTTTCTTTATACTTTACCGAATAATCCTCCGGTGTAAATCGATACCGCCGCAGGGCATAGTTTCCCCAAATATGCTTTACATGCAATGTGATTTCCCGGTTTAAATCGCTGTCCTTTGCAACCAAGTCAATAAGCGTGGCATGCTCTGCCGCCTTGGATGCATCTCGGAAGAGGGTGTCAAAGCAGTCATCATAGTAATAGACCATTACTTGGAAATCGCTGCGCCCCTGTGCTTTGGTAATAAAGTACATATTCCCCTGCTCCACCAAAGTCCCACCCATGCGGGCCAAAAGCCAAAGCAAGTGGTACACAGGCTTTTTTAAGCCACTGCTTGTCATAATCGCCAGCCCATCGCAGTTCTCGCTTCCATAGGCATCTGCCAGTGCGATTTGATTGATGCAGGACAATTCGTTCCTGGCCAGTGCCTGCAATATATAGCACGGCATATATCCCGAGGCGTGAATGGGGTTATAACCTATCTCCATTGGGTGGTCAGTCAGAGTAACGGAAAATCCATATTCCCCCACCAGCTTCCCCAGCCCCTCCTCGGTGGCACACTTTCCTTCCCCCTGCAGGCTCACGAAAAACTCTATCTTGCCGGGGTGCTCAACCCAAAGGCCTGCTAAAAACTCCAAAACTTCCTTTACGGACTGAAAGGAAGCCTTTGCGTCCAGATAGATGCGCACGCCAGCCTTTAAGGCCCAGAAATCTTCCAAAATGTATGCTAAGGCCCGCAGATTGTTCTTATAACGTAGGAAAAATGCCATGTCCACCCCCACAAAGTCAAAAGCAATTTCATCCTTGAGTTCCCTCAGTGTGGGTAAATTTGTAATGTGATCATACCATGCCCCGGGCAAATTGATAGAAACCGGTCCTCGAATGCGCTCTGTCGTGTAGGAGCGATTCAGGGACAGTTGAATTTCCTCGGACCTGCTACAAAATTTTCGGATAATGGCATCTAGCTGGGTTCCCTGCCGTTCCCGCACCTCACAGTCCCTCATCAGGATAGTACAATTCTGATATGTTTTCCGGTATCGTTGAGGGGTCATCCGAAAAACCTTGGTAAAGCACTCGTTAAAATATTGATATTTAGAAAACCCACACTCATAGGCAATGGTTTGAAGCCCCTTGTCGGTACCCAAGATCATAGCCGCCGACCGCTCGGCCCGTGCCATATTCAAAAACATACGAAATCCCATACCACAGCCATTTTTTAATATGTAGGTCAGGTGGTATGTGCTGATATGCTCCATCTCGGCTATATCACCGATAAGAATAGGCTTGTTGGAATTTTTATAAATATGATCCACAATTCTGCGGATGCGTTTGAGCTGCACTTCATTGTTTTTATAGATATCGCTAAATTCGGGGTAAAACTTGCCGATATAATAGCATTGAAACTCCTTGATTAGAATGTGCAGAATTTTCTCTCCAACCTCTCGTACATTGGTCCAGGCCTCGTCCCGTTCATCCAGAAGCTGTGGAATTTGTTTTTTGAGGTAGTTGCCCAAAATCTGGATACCGGTTCGGTTATTTTCCAGTGCGCTGTTTGCAAACTGATAGGTATCAATATCCGGAAATTCCGCTTTGTACTCTGCCAGATTCAAGTAGAGCAGCATAGCCGTACCGGGTACTTGGTCACAAGAGCGTAGTCTGTGTAGCTCCTTGGAGCTGAAAATATAGATGTCCCCTTGGGCAATGGGAAACACGTTGTTTACCACCGTAAGTTCAAGGCGACCCTCCAGCATAAAAATAATTTCCAGAATGTCAGCATGCATATGGAATGGATATTCTTTAATTTCAAAGATACCAAATTTCATCGGGGCATTGGCTGGAAACGCAATTTTTTCATACAGCATATCCAAATCGTTTTCCCCCGCCTGCGCCAAAACAGCGCA